>JBIKRP010000421.1:0-2519 GCA_044349145.1 Flavobacterium sp. | reverse complement strand
CTCTCATGGAACTACTTTTTCCTACGATACGCATGTTCCGCTTATTTTCTTTGGATGGAATATCAAGGCCGGAGAAACGCATGATCGAAAAGAAATTACGGAAATTGCGCCGACTATTGCACAGAAAATTAACATTACATTGCCGAATGGGACAGAAGCGGCAGTACTGACCGAGATATTAAATACAAAATAATTATCACAATGAAAACTTCACCTAGATTTTCTAAACTTACGATATTCTTCGTATTTATTTTTTCAATACAGAGTATGAACGCGCAGATTTGGCCTGCTTCATCGTGGTCAACGGCGACAAATCTTACAAGTACTATGGATCCAAGCGGAGTTACAGATTTAAGTGGATTGCATTTCAATCCAACTAATGAAAGACTCTATGCAGTTCAAGGCGATGGAAGACTGCGCGTTTTGCAATGGAGTACAACATCTAATTCTTTCACACAGATTGGAAATAAACCAATCGATGGCGGTCCAGAAGGAATTACACAAGCCAATCTATATGCGAACGAGTTTTACACTATTGACGAAAATAATTACGAAATCAGACGCTATACGCATACAACTAATTTTTCAACAGTGACCGAGTTCAAACATTGGAATCTCCTTGCTTCGCCGTCGCCAATGCAAGACACGAACAATACAGGACCTGAAGGCATCGTTTTCATTCCAGATAGTTTTTTGAGTTCAATCGGGTTTGTCAGTCAACAAACGGGACAATTGTATACTTCGGTAAAAGGACTGGGTGGATTATTTTTTGTTGCCCATCAAGACGGAGGAAATATATGGGTTTTTGACGTTAATCCGAATACCGATAACGACTTTGCTTATGTTGGGAAATACCAAACGAATCATCCTGAAAGCTGCGATTTGGCATTTGATCGATCGACAGGACTTTTGTATATACTTCATAATATAGCGGGCAATAATCGATTAGAAGTGACAAACTTAACAACAACTTTGAATGGAGCTGGCCGAAAATTTGTCTATTCCAAAGATTACCTCATTACGAACCCAACAGGCAATAATGACAATATTGAAGGTTTTGCTTTAACACCCAAATGCCCAGAAACGGGAATCACCAGTGCTTGGTTGTGCCGCGATGTAGAAAATAATGAATCCCAATCGACTCAGGAAGATGCGTTGCGCTGGTTTCCTACTTTTATCGCGGACGGAAGTTGCGAGATATTAACAATTGATGATTTTGAATCATCAAGGAACTTAGTAGTATCTCCGAATCCAGTATCGAATCAACTAAGAATCGATGGTGAATTTCAATCCAATTCGACCATACAAGTTTTTAATAGAATTGGGCAAATTATTTTAGACAAGAAAACGCAAAATAGTGTTACTGAATGGTTGGATGTTTCGCAGTTAAATACAGGAATTTATCTTATTTCAGTACAGCATCTTGGCAGGATTAGTACCGCCAAATTCGTCAAGGAATAACTATTTCAACAAAATCTGATTCTTCAACAAATCCTCAAAAGTTTCTCGCTCGCGAATGAGAATTCCTTTGCCATCTTTCCACAAAACTTCGGCTGGTTTGTAGCGCGAATTGTAGTTCGATGCCATCGCAAAACAGTACGCGCCGGCATTTCTAAAACACAAAATATCACCTTCTTTGATTTCACTAATGCGACGGTTATTAGCAAATGTATCGGTTTCACAGATATAACCAACGACGCTATAAAATCGTTCTTTCCCTTTTGGGTTGGAAATATTTTCGATATAATGTTGCGATCCGTATAACATTGGTCGGATTAAGTGATTGAAACCACTGTCGATACTGGCAAAAACCGTTGAAGTCGTTTGTTTGACCACATTCACTTTGGCTAAAAAGAAACCAGCTTCACTGACTAAAAATTTGCCTGGTTCGAATGCTAGAGTCAATGGTCGACCGTATTCTTTTTCAAATGCATTGAAACGCTTGGTGAGTTTTCGCCCAAATTCTTCGATGTTTGTTTCGATATCGCCTTTGTGATAAGGCACTTTGAATCCACTACCAAAATCAAGAAAATCTAAAGTCTTAAAGTGAATTGCCGCTTCAAACAAAATTTCAGCCGCATACAAAAACACTTCAATATCTAAAATATCAGAACCGGTATGCATGTGAATTCCGTTAATGTGCATGCCAGTATTTTCAACGATGCGCAAAATGTGTGGCATTTGGTGAATCGAAATACCGAATTTACTATCGATATGTCCGACAGAAATATTCGTATTTCCGCCCGCCATCACGTGTGGATTGATTCTAATACAAACCGGAACCGTTGGATGTTTTGTGCCGAAATGCTCTAAAATAGAAAGATTATCAATGTTTATTTGAACGCCGAGTGCTGCAGCCTCTTCGATTTCTTCAAAGGAAACTCCGTTAGGTGTGTAGATGATTTGATCGGGTTGAAAACCTGCATGCAAGCCGAGTTGTACTTCTTGTATGGACACCGTGTCGATGTTGGCTCCGATTTTTTTAAAGAGTTGCAATATCGAAATATTTGACAATGCTT
>JBIKRP010000420.1:0-2521 GCA_044349145.1 Flavobacterium sp. | reverse complement strand
TCGAGATGCAACAGCACTGGCGGAAAAACCAGCGAAAACGACCGAGTGAATGGCTCCAATTCTAGCGCAAGCCAAAACGGATACGGCTAATTCAGGAATCATTGGCAAATAAATACAAACACGATCGCCTTTTTCAACGCCTTGCTCTCGCAACACATTCGCCATTTTACAAACTCTTTCGTGCAATTCGTTATAACTAATGTGAATGGCATTTTCGTTTGGATCATTGGGTTCGAAAATGATTGCTGTTTTGTTGCCACGACGCGCCAAATGTCGATCGATGCAATTCTTGACAATATTCACTTTGGCATCGGTAAACCATTTGATTTCCGCTTCCGCCATATTGAATTCCATCACTTTATCCCATAATTGATACCAGACAAAATTTTCTTCCGCTATTTTTCCCCAAAATTTTCGAGGTTCACGAATAGATTTGTTGTAGTGCTTGAAGTATAGTTCTAACGAACCGATTTTATAGTAGCTCATGGCTTTTTAAAAATGAATGAAATTTAGTAGATTTTCTTTGTGTTATTTTGAATTATCGTATTCTCCCATCAAAGCGTAATACCCAAATGTTCCCAATCCAGTGACGATTAATGGTGTTAAGATAAAGAGAATGATAATGCCAAAAACCAAATCCTCTTGTTTATCAGAAAGCAATTTTGGCAATCCGAATTCAAAGATACAGAAGTAACCCGAAGCAACAGCTAGCGCAATCCATATCATTCCTAAAACTCTTTTTAATTGTTTCATTGTATATACTTATTTTTTTAAAAGGTTAACCTTATTTCTTATTCTACAATTTAGACATGTTTATTTTTATTACTATTTTGAATATAAATCATCCCAATCACAAAGCAAACAGATGCAATGACAATCGGATACCACAATCCTTCCAAGTAAAATTCGGGATCGCCATCATCCTTTGCATGAGTCACGAAATACGTCGAAATCGCAGGAAGCAATCCTCCAAAAATGCCGTTTCCAACATGATAAGGTAGCGACATTGAAGTATAACGTATTTTTGCAGGAAACATTTCAACTAGGAACGCAGCAATGGGTCCATACACCATGGTTACAAAAATCACTTGGATGAAAATCAAGAAAATCAGCATCCATTGATCGGTTGTATTTATGCTAACCGTTGTTTTGGTTTCAACTTTTGGTTTTCCATCAACTATCAATGCTTTGCCATTTTCTAAACTAACCGTCTTAATTTGCAGCATTGACGTGCCATCTGTATAGGATTTATTGATGGTATAAACTGAATCCAAAACATGGTTCTTGTTTTCCTTCAATTCAGCAGTAAGCGTTGACTTTTCAGAAAGTTCAGTTTTATTTTCAACATTAGTGGTCGAGTACATGCTCTTGTATATTGGGCGATACAGTAAAATCGCCAAAAGCATTCCACCCATCATAATATACTTCCGTCCCCATTTGTCACTCAACCAACCAAAGAAAATAAAGAATGGTGTTCCTAAAATGAGCGCGATTCCAAGTAAAGTGTCAACTTGCGAAGAATCAATATTCATCACCGTTTTCATAAAGTTCATGGCATAAAACTGTCCCGTATACCACACAACTCCTTGTCCCATGGTGGCTCCAAAAAGAGCTAACAGCACAAACTTCAAATTGTATTTGTTTCCAAAACTCTCTTTAATTGGATTGGTACTTGTTTTTCCTTCTGATTTCGCTTTGGCAAACACAGGAGATTCCTCCATATTGGTCCGAATCAAGTACGATACAAAGACCATAATAATCGAAACCCAAAAAGGAACGCGCCAGCCCCACTCATCAAATTGTTCTGGAGTCAATAGGTTCTTCGTTGCAAGAATGACCATCAAAGAAATAAACAAACCAACCGTCGCCGTTGTTTGAATCCACGAGGTCCAATATCCTCTTTCACCAATAGGCGCGTGTTCAGCCACATATGTTGCTGCGCCACCATATTCTCCGCCAAGTGCTAATCCTTGTAGCAGTCGAAGAATCAAAACAAGTAAAGGTGCTAGAAATCCAATGGTTTCGTAACTTGGAATACATCCGATTAGAAAAGTGGCGCCGCCCATCAACAATAGGGTCACCATAAAAGTGTATTTTCTTCCAATCAAGTCGCCGAGTCTTCCAAAGAAAAGTGCGCCAAAAGGACGAACTACAAAGCCAGCGGCAAAGGTTGCTAAAGTTGATAAGAACGCCGCGGTGGGATTATCTGACGGAAAAAATTTAGTTGAAATAACGACGGCCAAACTTCCAAAAATGTAAAAATCGTACCATTCGATCATCGTTCCCATTGAAGAAGCTGAGATCACTTTCCAAATGCCTTTGGTGCTTTTATTTGTCATAGATAAATGAATTTCAGTCGAAAAATAGTAATTATTTGCTGAGTTGAGGAGTTTTGAGAATTATTTCGACGAGTCTATCATTTTAATCGATAATTTTACTTATTTTGTATAAACTATTTTCAAAAATGCAATACGACCCGCAAGAATTAGAACAAAAATCTATTTATAAATTGCTCTCCGGA
>JBIKRP010000419.1:0-2523 GCA_044349145.1 Flavobacterium sp. | reverse complement strand
TACTATAAATGCACTGGCATTGTCTTTAAATTCAGAAACTTACGGTGATTTACTTGATCCTTTTAATGGCTTAATTGATTTGCAAAATAAGATCATTAAAACCCCTTTAGATCCCGACATTACCTTTTCAGATGATCCGCTTCGAATGTTGCGCGCGATTCGATTTGCCAGCCAATTGGGATTCGAAATTGAAGCGGAATCATTCGCCTCAATTGAAAGAAATAAAGACCGAATTAAGATTATTTCAGGCGAGCGAATCGTCGAAGAATTGAATAAAATATTAAGCACTGACAAACCTTCCCTTGGATTTTTGTTGCTATACCAAACTGGCTTGCTTTCTACTATACTACCTGAATTGACTGCATTAAATCAAGTGGAGGAAATTGAAGGACAAACGCATAAAAACAATTTCTATCATACGCTTGAAGTAGTCGATAATATTTGCAAAAATACGGAAGACGTTTGGTTGCGCTGGGCGGCTTTGTTGCATGATATTGGCAAAGCACCAACGAAACGATTTGACAAAAGAAATGGTTGGACCTTCCACGGGCATGAATTTATGGGCGGCAAAATGGCGAAGAAAATTTTCGAGCGATTGCATATGCCGCTCAATCAGAAAATGAAATTTGTGCAGAAGATGATCGTGATGAGTTCAAGACCGATTGTCCTATCGCAAGACTTAGTCACCGATTCTGCCGTACGCCGTTTGATTTTTGACGCTGGCGAAGATGTAGAGGATTTAATGACCTTGTGCGAAGCCGACATTACGACCAAAAATCCATCGAAATTTAAGAAGTATCATGCTAATTTCGAATTGGTTAGAAGGAAAATTGTAGAAGTAGAAGAACGCGATCACGTGCGTAATTTCCAACCGCCGATTACTGGTGAAGAAATCATGGCTTTATTCAATTTGAAACCATCAAGAGAAATCGGCGTGTTGAAAGAGGCGATCAAAGAAGCCATACTCGAAGGTGAAATCCCAAATGAATACGACGCCGCTTATGCTTTTATGCTCCACAAAGCACAAAAAATTGGCTTGAAGATTAACGATTGTTAAGTAAAATGATTTCTGTATTTACCTTAAATTCGCAACTGAAAAATAACATCCCATAGCCCCGATAGAAGTAGAAATCCTTTTTTGTTTTTTCGAACAGCCCCTCGACTGCGCTCGGGGTGACAAAAACAAAAAAGATTGGAACGAATAGCGGGATTAAGCTCCTAAAAATGAATAAAGAAAATAGATCTGTCATTCTCTGGTTACTTTCAGGTTGTACTTTGCTTTTTATTATGGTCATTGTTGGCGGTATTACACGTTTGACAAACTCTGGACTTTCGATGACCGATTGGCATTTGGTGACTGATACTTTTCCGCCATTGACAGAAGCCAAGTGGGAAGAGACTTTCGAGCGATACAAACAATTTCCTGAATATCAGAAGATCAATATCCACAACTATTTTACGTTGGCGGATTACAAATTTATTTACTTCTGGGAGTGGTTTCATCGGTTTATAGGGCGCATTATTGGTTTGGTTTTTATCGTTCCATTTTTTTATTTCTTGGCTAGAAAAAAATTGGAGAAATCGACGGTTAGAAAATGCATTGTTTTGCTCGGAATGGGCGGATTTCAAGGATTTTTGGGTTGGTTTATGGTGAAAAGCGGATTGATTGATAATCCTGATGTGAGTCACTTTCGATTGGCGTTGCACTTAACTTTTGCTTTTATCACTTTTGCCTATACGTTGTGGGTTGCGCTGGATTTGATCTATCCGAATAAAGCGACAGTCATTCTCCCATTGAAAAAGATAGCACGTATTGCTCTGGTGTTTTTGATCATACAGATTATTTATGGTGGATTTGTTGCTGGATTAAACGCTGGATTGATTCACAACCATTGGCCAATGATGAGCGAAGGACAGTGGATGCACGACAGTGTCGTACTCGAGAAAAACTCCTGGCTCTTGCGTTTGACAGAAGGAAAAAGCGGCGTTCAATTTGTGCACCGAACGATGGCTTACGTTGTGGTTGGATTGATTTTGTTCTTGTATTTCAAGAGCAAAAAGTACACGCTTACCGCTGCGCAACAAAACGGCTTAAATTCCCTTGTAATTATTGTTTTTTTGCAATTCACTTTAGGAGTATTCACCCTATTATATGCCGTTCCGATGTGGCTGGGATTGACGCATCAGGTGATGGCGTTTCTTTTGTTGGCCGCAATGACTTTTACCTTACACCGATTATCAAAATAAAAACTGACTATATTGTCGCAGTACCATTGAGTACCTTTTAATGTCAAAACTTACCGCTCAAGATCAATTTCTTGATTTATCGGACTACGCGAGGCCTTTCGGGAGATATCTCGCCAATCAGCTTAAAAACACTCGCTTTACTCCTGTTCATGTTACTTTACTTTTTGGAATTTCTGGACTGATTGCCGTCTTCTGCATTCTTGTGCAGCAGTATTATTGGGCCAGTTTCTTTATCATTTTGAAATCTGGCATTGATGCTGCGGATGGCGAATTGGC
>JBIKRP010000418.1:0-2533 GCA_044349145.1 Flavobacterium sp. | reverse complement strand
TTTAGCTCAACAATCTTAGGCGATGGTTGTAAAATTGACAACTTGGTACAAATCGGACATAACTCCAAATTAGGTAAATTCTGCATTATGGCGGGAAATTCTGGACTTGCGGGTTCTGTTACTTTGGGTGATGGTGTGATGATTGGAGGCAGTGCTTCGATCAAAGACCATCTAACAATTGGCAACGGTGCTATTGTTGGTGCTGGTTCTGGAGTGGCGGCTGATGTTGAAGCTGGCAAAACAGTATTGGGTTATCCGGCTTGTGACGCTCGAGATGCTTTAAAACAATGGGCGGCGATAAAACGATTGATAAAGTAAAAGTTTAAATATTAGGTGCTAAAGGCACTGCGATAAATTTAATTTTTGACTTCAAAGGAAAACGAAACAATTGCAAATCGTAACAAAAAAAAATCCGATGAACAACATCGGATTATCAACAATTACTTTCCTCTTTTTGACTTTTCGAATCGTTTTCAAGGTTTCGTCTCTTTGAGTAAATTCACAATTTTATAAAATAAAAGTTAAGAATTAAAAATTAAATTGTGCTTGCAATCTAAGTAAACTACCTGTTTGACTATTATCTAACAGGACTGCATCTTCATATCTTCTATCAGATATAGTGTAATTTGCAACTAGTTCGAAATTTTTAAAGGGCTGCCACTCAATTCCAATTTCTAAATCTTTTACGTCGTAGCTTCTTGCATCTAACTCATGTTTTTTTCCACCTTGATATACTTGATACTTTACAAAAGGAAAAAAAGTATGCTTTGCGATTTTTAAATTATACATAGCTTGCATATAGCCACCTCGCAAACTTTTTTGCTCAATTGTCTTAGTGATTTTATTGAACTCTGGCCCTGTACCTACATTATACTCAGCTTGAAAACCAAATGGTTTCGGATAAAGGACAACTGTACCTGCAATTCTATCATCATCATACTCTGCATTTGGTAAAGTAACAACACCTGTAGTTCTGTTATTTACAACATATTTTCCTTTATATGCTTGTACACTAGCTTCAATGATCTGATTGTTTTTTAATTCAAACGGATAGGTAATACGAGCTACAATATGTTGATTATTATTTGCTTCATTTCTATTAGCAGTTTGACCGTTATAAATTCCTAAACCAAAAACACCATAGTCTCCCGAACCTTTTAAGCCTTCTGAAACTAAAGTTGAAAACAAATTCCGTTTATTTTCTGGAGCCCAATAAAAGAACACACCTAAATCACGTTCGTTTGAAACGGCGCTATTCAATGCATCGTTCCGATCCAATGCAATTCGGTTCTGTGACGATTGCATGTTTTCAAAACCATAAGGGACTTTACTTTGACCAATTCTAAATCTATATTCTTTCTTATCATCAAGCGACAAATCAAAATACGCATCACGAATCTGAAAAACCATATTTGTAGTTCCCGCAGCAGAAGCAAAATCAGGTTGAATGTAAATAAATACTTTATCATGTACATTTCCCGAAAAAATAATCCTGCCTCGACGAACAAAAAAACTGTTATCACCGCCCCACGAACGGTCACATTGCTCGCAACCTAAATCAGGATTGGTCTCCAACAATTTGTTATATCTTATTTGGGTATATCCGCGAATATTTATTAATTCGTACCAATTTTTTTTTAGCTCTTTTTTTGAATTAGAATCTATATCTTTTCTTAAAACATCTGTATTTGTATTTTGTGAATAAGTTATAAATCCAATAAAAAAGAACAATAATATATTTTTCATACTATAAGTGTTAGACTGTATTTCTTTGTAAACTTTCAAATTGGCTAAATGCTTTCGGGCTGTTGTTAATTTCTTTACCTAAAAGTAACCTTTTGGTAACTTCTCGAGTTGGGCACAAAAAAAACCGCAAAATAAATGCAGCTTTTTCCTTTAACTAATTTTTATAAAAATAAATTCAGTAATTCATAAATTAATGCAGCAAGTATAGCGGATACAGGTATTGTCAATACCCAAGCCCACAATAGTTTTACCGTGACACCCCAACGAACCGCAGAAATTCTTTTAGTTATTCCAACGCCTATGATTGAACCTGTTATTGTGTGCGTTGTAGAAACTGGAATTTTGAAATGTTCTGTAGAAAATAAAGTTAAGGCCCCCGCAGATTCAGCTACAACACCTTCAAAAGCAGTTACTTTCGTTATTTTAGATCCCATTGTTTTTACAATTTTCCAACCACCACTTAAGGTTCCTAAAGCAATGACAGTATAACAAGTTAACGGAATCCATTCTGGCATAACGCCCTCTATTTTAACACCATCTTTTTCACTTGGTAAAACCACATTTAAATCCAACCAACCTAATGACATGTCCACATTTGGATTAGATTTAATATAAACTGCAACAGCGGCAGCAATAATTCCCATTACTTTTTGAGAATCATTTCCACCATGTCCTAAACTAAATGCTGCGGATGATAGCAATTGCATTTTCTTTAACACAGCCTCTGCTTTTGCAGTTGATAAAGAACTAAAAAACAAATTAAAAATGGCTAAACTGAAGAATACAA
>JBIKRP010000417.1:0-2536 GCA_044349145.1 Flavobacterium sp. | reverse complement strand
TTTCTTTTTCTGACGGTTGATTTTGATACATAATCCAAATCAAAATACCAATAATCAAAACAAAGCCTATTATTGAATTGAGGTCTAACTTTTTCTCTTCCATGCTACTATATTAAAAACTAATTTATTATTTCTTCTTTGATTTCACTGTTGCCGCCACAAAACTAACAAATAAAGGATGCGGATTGGCTACCGTGCTTTTATATTCTGGATGGTATTGAACACCAATAAAAAAAGGATGATTGGCTAATTCCACAATTTCGACTAATTGGGTATCTGGGTTAATTCCAGATGAAATCAAACCAGCCTTTTCGAGTGCTTCCGCATAATCGCTATTGTATTCATAACGATGACGGTGGCGTTCCAAAATACTACTTTTCCCATAGATGGAGTATGCTAACGAATTTGCTTTGAGGTCACATTTCCATGCTCCCAAACGCATCGTTCCACCTTTGTCCGTAATGCTTTTTTGTTCTTCCATTAAATCGATCACGGGATGAGAAGTTCCTTGGTTCATCTCAGTCGAATTAGCGTCTTTATAACCCAATACATTTCGAGCGTATTCAATCACCGCCATTTGCATTCCGAGACAAATCCCAAAAAATGGCAAGTTATTTTCTCTGGCATACCGAACTGCTTCGATTTTTCCTTCAATGCCTCGTTCCCCAAAACCTGGAGCCACAAGAATGCCATCAAGGCCATTCATTTTTTCAGCAACGTTGTCTTTGTCGATATATTCTGAATGCACAGAAACTACATTAACTTTGGTTTCGTTGGCAGCACCGGCATGTATAAATGCTTCCAAGATCGATTTGTAAGAATCTTGCAGCTCAACATATTTTCCAATCAACCCAATATTGACCGTATGTTTTGGATTCTTTAATCGATGTAAAAACGTATTCCAATTCTTTAAATCCGGAGCGGCTTTTTTGGGTAAATTTAATTTCTTTAATGCCACCACATCCAATCCTTCTTCCAACATCAAATTCGGCACTTCATAAATCGTGGAAGCGTCAATAGATTGAATAACAGCTTCTCTTTTTACATTGCAGAACAACGCTAACTTCTGACGCAATTCATCAGAAATCTCATGCTCGGTTCTGCAAACCAAAATATCTGCTTTAATCCCGCTTTCCATTAAGGTTTTTACGGAGTGTTGTGTTGGTTTGGTTTTCAATTCACCTGCAGCCGCCAAATAAGGAACCAAAGTAAGATGAATTACAATACCGTTGCCTTCTCCTAATTCCCATACTAACTGACGTACGGATTCTATATAAGGCAATGATTCAATATCACCGACTGTCCCTCCAATTTCGGTGATGACAATATCGAAATCTCCAGAGTTACCAAGCAACTGCATGCGTTCTTTGATTTCGTTGGTAATATGAGGAACCACTTGAACTGTTTTTCCTAAAAACTCACCGCGACGTTCTTTTTCGATTACCGAAAGATAAACCCTTCCTGTGGTCACATTATTTGCTTGAGAGGTCGGAACATTCAGAAAACGTTCGTAGTGACCTAAGTCTAAATCAGTTTCCGCACCATCATCAGTCACATAACATTCGCCATGCTCATACGGATTTAAAGTTCCTGGGTCGACATTGATGTACGGATCAAATTTTTGAATCGTAGTTCTGTAGCCGCGCGCTTGCAATAGTTTTGCTAATGAAGCAGCGATAATTCCTTTACCGAGTGAAGAAGTCACACCGCCGGTAACAAAAATATACTTCGTTTGATTCATTTTTTTTGTGTTGTAGTTGTGTTGTAGTTGTTTAAAAAACGAGGCAAAAGTACAACTATTAATTGAGATAAAATCAATTTGGAAATGAGATAATTTGGAAATTTAGATTTAAAAAAACAGATTAATTTAACTTGATTCTGATTTAACTATTTTTAGAATATCAAATCAAATCGGTTTTGGATATTGTCTTTTTATGTTTCGTATTAATTCTTCCAAACCGTTTAATTTGAGTTCATATATCAATTGCATTTGCTCTCCCAAAGTTCCTTTTGGAAAGCCTTTTTTGCTATACCAAACGACGTAATATTCAGGCAAGTCAATTAAATAAAACCCTTCGTATTTCCCGAATGGCATCTTAGTATGAGCGAGTGCAATCAGCTTTTTTTGATCTTGATTCATGTTGATGAAGTTAGAAGAAAAAATAGCCAAGAATCAAGATTATATAATTTTTTGATTTTTGGATCCTTTATCTTCTTGAAGATTACTTCCAATGAAAAGTAACGTCTTTTTCTATATCGGGATGCAAGCTTAAGAAAACAGGACATGTCATAGCGGCTCTTTCCAGGATAATTTTGTTCTTTTCGCTCGTGTTTGGGAGAAACAACACAACTACTATTTTCGAAATTTTTCTCGGTTCTGCTTGCATGATTTTGGTTATTTCTATAGTTGAATCGACCAAATCAACATCTAATTCCTTTGATTTAATCGCCATAATCGAAATCATACAACTTCCTAAAGATGTCGCCACCAAATCGGTGGGTGAAAATGCTTCTCCTTTTCCATGATTATCAGTTG
>JBIKRP010000416.1:0-2540 GCA_044349145.1 Flavobacterium sp. | reverse complement strand
ATATTTGGTTTTTGACCCAAATTAGTGATAACCGCTTGAGCAAATTCTTTCGTTCCCACTTTTTGCTTACTGATGCCTTCTTTGAATATGTCGTAGGTATGAATCCCATCTTCAATAGTCCTTAACCACGCATTTTGTACTTTTTCCGCTACTTCGGTTTGACCAATATGATTTAGCATCATCACTGCACCTTCTAATAGTCCAGATGGATTCGCTAAGTTTTGACCTGCGCGTCGTGGTGCAGAACCGTGGATAGCTTCAAACATGGCGCACTCTTCGCCGATATTAGCAGAACCTGCCAATCCTACTGAACCTGCAATCTGAGCAGCTATATCAGAAAGGACGTCTCCATATAAATTTAAGGTTACAATTACATCGAAAACTTCTGGAGTATCCGACATTTTTGCAGCACCGATATCAATGATCCAATGTTCGTTTTCAATTTCTGGATATTCAGCAGCTATTTCGTCAAAGACTTGGTGGAACAATCCATCAGATTGCTTCATAATATTGTCTTTTGTAAAACACGTCACCTTTTTTCTTCCATAAACTTTGGCATATTCAAAGGCGTATCTTACGATTTTTTCACAGCCTGGGCGACTAATTATTTTTAAACATTGAACCACTTCATCGGTTTGTTGGTGCTCGATTCCAGCATATAGATCTTCTTCATTCTCTCTAACAATTACAATATCCATGTTTGGGTGTTTGGTTTCAACAAACGGATGTAAGCTCATACATGGTCGCACATTTGAGTACAATCCCAAAAATTTTCTTGTCGTTACATTTAGACTTTTATATCCGCCACCTTGCGGAGTTGTTATCGGTGCTTTCAAGAAAATTTTGTTTCTTCGGATGATATCCCATGATTCGTTAGCAATTCCGGAAGTATTACCTGATAGGTAGACTTTTTCACCTACTTCAATTTCATCGATTTCTATTTTGGCACCCGCAGCTTTAATAATTTCCAAAGTCGCGTCCATGATTTCTGGACCAATTCCGTCTCCTTTTGCAACAGTAATTCTTGTCATGATGTAATATTTAAAAATTTATGGGACAAAGTTGCAGTGTTTATATCATATATTTTTATTTATATTTGTAATGATATATATAAAAATAGTTTATGAATTACACATTGCATCAATTACTGGTTTTTCTAAAAATTACACAAACCAAAAGCATCACGAAAGCAGCGGAAGAATTACACTTAACCCAGCCTGCGGTATCCATTCAGTTGCGCAATTTTCAAAATCAATTTGATATTCCATTGACTGAAATTGTTGGGAGAAAGTTATATGTGACTGAATTTGGTAATGAAATCGCTTTGGCGGCGCAGCGAATTATTGATGAAGTAAATACGATCAACTTTCGTACTTCGGCCTTCAAGGGAATGGTGTCGGGACGGTTAAGAGTTTCTGTTGTTTCTACAGGAAAGTATGTAATGCCCTACTATTTATCTGAATTTATGAACGCCAATAAAGGGATCGAATTGGAAATGGATGTGACCAATAAATTGAAAGTAATTCAAAGTTTGAAAGATAATGAAGTTGATTTTGCCTTGGTTTCAGTTCTTCCGAAAGATATTGTATTAGATCATTTAATCTTATTAGAAAACAGACTTTTTTTGGTTGGAAGTAAAAAATTAGAGATCAATCCCCAAGCAAAAATGGAAGCAATATTTACGCAGTATCCTTTAATTTACCGCGAGGAAGGTTCTGCTACTCGAACTGCGATGGAGAATTTTTTGCAAAATAGAAATATTTCGGCGGTATCGAAGCTTCAATTGACCTCCAATGAAGCGGTGAAGCAAGCACTCATCGCTGGTTTAGGTATTTCCATCATGCCTTTGATTGGTTTAAAGAACGAATTGGAGCGAGATGAACTAAAGATTATTCCCATAAAAGGGCTTCCAATTACAACCGATTGGCGATTGGTTTGGCTAAAGAACAAACCATTGACACCTGTTGCGAAAGCATTTTTGGACTTTATTCAAGGAAGGAAAGACGCTATTTTTGAAAATTCTTTTTCGTGGATTCAAACTATTCATCCCCCAGATTTTCATTAAAAGACGAAGGTAAGAGTTGAGGAATAAATTTAATCAATATAGGTAGCAGCAAACTTCCTCCAGGAATCAAAAAAATGGTTAATGACGGAATGGTTTTACAAATATCTAAAATCTGTTTTTTTACTTTCTTTTTTTCCTCTTTGTCCAAATCCCTTTGTGTAGAATAGGCGAGGAGCACCATCAACTCCTTACTTTGCGAAATTTCTTTCGACAAACGTTTTTTATTTCTGTTGATTAACGTGATCACCAATTGTGTGGTTTGATCGTAAAAGTGCTTAACAGGATTAGAATAGTTAAAGTACGGAATTTCTTTTTTGTGTTTTGTAATAAAAGCATCGGTTGCTTGCATGCTATCAACTACGAAAGTATCTTGGACTGCCATAGTAGCTGCTAAAGTGTGAAGAAAATAAGCTTCGTCTTTTTCAACAACACCATCACTCCACAAAGCTAAACCAGCAATATCAATGAGATAATA
>JBIKRP010000414.1:0-2544 GCA_044349145.1 Flavobacterium sp. | reverse complement strand
ATCCAGTGAAAGATCACAGTATGCTTCCTCTCTACTAGTACAAATTTATTAAAAAAAATGTCTAATAAGATTTGGTTTTCAAGATAGTACCTTTGAGCCAACCAAATCAACAACAGCTGCCAGCTATCCAAAAAAAAACCTCCTAATAAATTAGGAGGCCTCTCTCGAGTTAACCAATAAATACTCAATAAAAAACTAAGCGATATTTGAAGCGTATTGAGACGCTTTTTTCAAAAACGTCTTGATCAACAAACGGTTAGGGGCAATTCCGTTTGTCATCATTTGTTTTTTTGAATTCGATTCTTTAGTAGTGTTTTCGTTAGTAGTTTGTCTTGTTCCCATAAACCAAGAAACCATATTGATGGAAGTATTAGACTCTACCGTAGTTGTTGAAGTAGCAACAGTAGCAGGAACTTCAATTGTGTTTTGTGCAAACCCAGCAGTTGAGAACAACATCATTACTATAACGATCATCATTTTGATTGTGTTTGAAGTAGTGTTTGCTGTTGTGTTCATATGGTATTTGTGTTACTTTGTTTGTACATGACAAATCTAGGTCAACATCACCGGCACCGGAAAGAACTTCGGTAACTAGCTTTAAAACTCGTTAAACAAACCAAAAAAGGAAATCTGAGGTATATCGTCCAAAAAAAGTGCACTTCATCGAGTCCGATAACAAGCATTACCTATTGAGAACCTTATAAAATAAATCAGAATTGACTGTTGGCAATGCAATTAAAAAGTTAAAGTCAAATACATAACCAATGAAGACAGAACGCAACGTGCGCGCAAGTACACTTCAAAACAGTGCCTGAGTAAAGCGTAATCCGAATCCCACCTAAATTAAAAATTTCAAGATTAATGATTTTTGTCATTTCACGGCAACTAAATCGCACCTACCTTTATAAGGTAATAGTGCATCATTATAAAAGTTTTTTTAAGATGAAAAGTAATATGGGTTCAAAAGACAGGATTATTAGAGTAGTAATTGCCGCAATAATTGTGGTACTATATTATATAGGTGCAATTTCAGAACCTTTAGGCGTTGTACTGCTTTTGCTTGCAGTTGTATTTGCATTGACAAGTACTATGGGTTTTTGTCCACTTTACGCGCCTTTTGGGATCAACTCCTGTCCGATAAAAGAAAAAAAATAAGATTTTGAAAAAACCAACGAAAACAAAACGGACCTCAATGGTGTTGCTTTTGTTGCCGCTACTTGCGAAATCTCAAGTCACTATTGACCCCGCAGGCAAAGTCTCCCGAATTTAAGCCAATTATACAAGAAGTTACCACCAAAAAGAAATCGCCCCTTTTCCAAAGCAGCATTACTATTAAATAGTATCAAGTATCTATTCACTAATAACTATTCACTGTTAACTAGTAACGTTTCCTTGCTAGAGCTTGTGGCGGCTTATGTAAAGCTTTTTTTCCATAACCGACCAAGCGAAGTTATGAAAAGTAAACGAACAATATACCGAAAAACTAGCCATAAGTTTTAGCAAGTGTTAGCGGATGTGCCAATATTTATCTGCATTTTCAAATTAAAAGCAAATAAGTTTGCAAATTGAAAACTTTCAATTAGATTTGTCCAATGAAAATCCTTATAAAGAAAACGATTCTATTTTATACGGAAAAATATCCAATTGCTAAAACTCAATTGTTGATTTGGTATAATGAATTTTCAAAACTAGATTTTCACAATTTTAATGAACTCAAACGGGTTTATGGAAATGCAAGTATCGTAAACAATGAAAGAGTTGTATTCAATATTAAAGGAAATGATTTTCGGTTAGTGGTCTCAGTAAACTTTTTGCAAACAGCTTGTTATGTAATTTGGTTTGGAACTCACAAAGAATATGATAAAATTAATGTTGAAACTGTTGCTTTTGATACCGCAATCTTAAACTATAAAAAGCTATAACTATGAATTGGAAAGTATTGAAAACAGAAGAAGATTACAATAAAGCTTCTAGGCGATTGATGGAAATATTCCATGCAAAACCTAACACGCCAGAAAGTGACGAGTTAGATTTACTTATGGTTTTGGTAAAAGATTATGATGATAAGCATTATGAATTACCTGAACTTGATGCTTTAGAAGTTATCAAATACAAAATGCAGGAAATGGGAATGAAGGCAAAAGATCTTGAGCCAATAATAGGAAGTAAAGGTCACGTTTCATCCATTCTTTCAGGAAAGCGCGAAATCACTTTGAAAATGGCGCAAAAACTCAAAAATTATTTCAGTATTCCTGCTGAAGTTTTTTTTACATAACGCATAGCAAAAGTTCAATTGCACGCGATTTTTTCAAGGCATTTCCGCAGCACATAGTTGTATTAAACACTTTGCGAATCGCACAAAAAAAACCTTTAAAAATCCGCCCAATCCGTCAAATCCGTGGCAAAAGCAAACAAACTTTGCGCCTCTGCGCCTTAGCGAGTATAGAAATTCTTCCTGTTGAAATAATTCAAATTCCTATTGTAGATGTTATGAATCCTAATTCTATTATAAAATATAATAGTTATGAATAGTAACAGAACGCA
>JBIKRP010000415.1:0-2544 GCA_044349145.1 Flavobacterium sp. | reverse complement strand
CGAAAGAATTACAATCTGATTTTGAAAACAGCTTGACTTTAATGTTAAATTTTGTAAATAGCTTATGATACCAAAAAATATGACCTGCATTATAATAGATGATGAGATGATGGCAAGAGCCATATTAGAGCAATATATTACTTCACTAACGAAAATTAAAGTCGTTGAAGTATTCCCAAATGCCATAACAGCAATCAAATACTTAAATGATCATGAGGTAGATGTTATTTTTCTTGATATTCATATGCCAGATTTCAATGGATTTGATTTTATCAAAACAATAAAAAATCCACCAAAAATTGTCTTGGTTACTTCAGACAAAGATTACGCTTTTACAGCATTCGAATTTGACGCAATTGTTGATTACTTAGTGAAACCTATTACAGAAGAACGTTTTAAGAAAGCGGTATCAAAATTAACCAATCGAACTCGAGTAAAGGAAGTACCTCAAATTATTAAAAAAGAAGTAATTACTACTGACAAAAACAGTGACTTTTATGTAAACATAGGAAATCGATTGATTAAGATAGATTTTTCTCAAATCATACTAATAAAAGCACAAGGCGACTATGTTGAGATAAAAACCGAGTCAAATTCATATACGGTACATAGTACCCTCAAGAAAATAGAAAGCAAACTTCCAAAAAAAATCTTCATGAAAATTCATCGCTCTTATATTATTAATACTAGAAAAATCATTGATATTGAAAACAATAGTGTGCTAATCGGGCGAGAAATAATTCCGGTTAGTCGTACCTACAAAGTTGAACTACTAAACCACCTAAATGTACTGTAGGTCATTGCGCCAATATTCAAAAATTTAAATTCGACAAACCCTTTCATCAACCGAAAGGGTTTTGTGTTTTTATCTAAGACGAATCGCATTTAAACTTACTAACCATAAATAAAAAAGCAGTCAAAAAAATCTATTCAACCACTAAATATTGAATTTCGTCTTAATTTTAAAGCGCTCTATCGAAAATTTCCACTCGGTTAAAATCTTATCAGTTACTTCGTATATGTTAATAATGTTTGTTACCAAAAAGTAGTTTGAAGGCTTTCAAACAGTCCCAAATGTACTAGATCACCGCGCCAAGCCCCCCGCTAGCGCGGTTTTTTTTTATTATTGCAAAAAACACTAATGCAGGTAGATTATTCATTAACTAAAAATGCTAATATATTACACATGATTTGGTTTAATCACTATTTGAAGTTATCAAGATGAACTGCTTTTCGGCAAGTCTCCTTCTAATCAAGTCTCCCTACTCAATTCTTAAGCCCCGTTAACTAATGATATCTACCTTTTTTTTTGAGCCTTGAAATCGGCGTGGACACTTACCCACTATTAAAAAACGTCAGTGTACTTAATTATCAAGAAAAGAAAATTTAATCAAATCAACCTGAAAGCGCCTAATAATGTTCAAAACCAAATATCATTTCTAAAATTAATCCTAAAATACATCCAGCAACACATTTTTTGCTTACTTTTGTTTAAACTTTTTAAAATAAAAATGAACAACGTAAAAAATGTATTCAGTATAAAAGACCTGGAGAATCTATCAGGGATTAAGGCGCACACCATTCGCATCTGGGAAAAAAGATACAATGTTCTAGAACCGACAAGAACCGATACCAACATCCGCTTATACGATTTAGCTAGTTTGCAAAAGCTGCTAAACATTACTTTGCTTCACAATCACGGTTATAAAATATCCAAAATTTCCAAGTATCCACCAGAGAAAATTCCACAATTGGTCCGTGAAATTATTTCTGAAAAAAGCGCAAAAAGTCATGCTATAAGCGCCTTTAAAATGGCCATGATGAATTTTGATCAAACGAAATTCTTCTCCACCTACAACACCTTATTAGCAGAAAAATCATTCAGAGAAGTTTTCTACGAAGTATTTATTCCTTTGATGACTGAGCTTGGTTTGCTTTGGCAATCAGATACAATCACACCAGCGCATGAGCATTTTATTAGTTACCTAATCAAGCAAAAACTATTGATCAATACCGAGAAAGTGCAAGTATTAGAACCTACAAAACAAGATAAGGTTTTTGTGCTCTATTTACCAATGAATGAAATTCACGAATTGGGACTGATGTATTTAAATTATGAAATTTTACTTCACGGCTACAAAACCATCTATTTGGGAGAAAGCGTTCCGACCGATAGTCTCAATGATTTAAATAAATATTACGACTCCATCGTTTTTGTTTCTTATATGACTGTTCAACCCGACAAAGAACATGTCAATGACTATATCAAGGAAATTCAACAAACAGTACTCAAAGACGATTCCCAAATATGGCTGATTGGTCGGATGGTTGATGAAATTAAACCATCAACATTAAATAATGCTACAAAAGTATTTGGTTCGATAGCGGATTTAGTCGAGGAATTGTAGCAAAAAATATCTGTTTGATTTATTAATATCCATCCACCAAGAATGATTTCTAAAGACATTAAAATAATTGGCTCGGGCTTTTCAGCTTTGGCAGCCTCATGCTATTTGGCAAAACAAGGACATCAAGTTACCGTTT
>JBIKRP010000059.1:0-8951 GCA_044349145.1 Flavobacterium sp. | reverse complement strand
AAGCTTTCCTCTGAAAGCGTTTTTACATCCAATCCGATATATACATCTCCGGAAAAAGCAAAAACGGCAGGCCGAGCATTTTCATTGGTAAAAGGGGTTTTCCAAGCTTTATTTCGCTGCCAATTGAGCTCCGCAAGTTGATTTGAAATCGACATCAATTGCATTAAATCGGCAGGTGATTTTTTCTTGATAACCGCATGAATCCCTTTACTTTCTTTTAAAAAACTAGATTGGGTCGATACCAACGCTGGAATAGCGGATTCAAAATCTAAGGATTTAGCAGGTGAAATAATCATCTTCATAGGGCACTTTGAGTTTTTGTAATTATAGATTCCAAAAATACAAATAGAAATCTAATGTATTTCGTAACAGCCTAGAGTTTATTTTTCGTAACTTAGTTAATTGTTACTTCTCAATATGATAAATCAAGCATTAATAAATAGTACGTCCGATCTCATGTGGAGCATCAATAAGGAATATAAACTTATAGCCCTGAACGATGCCTTTAAGAGAAATATGAAGTTTTATAGTGGTATCGATTTTAATATCAATGATTCTATTCTCATCAAAGGTCTTTTTGAAGACAACCACCCGAGCGAATGGAAAAAATGGTACGACAAGGCATTCCAAGGTAGTAATGTTCGTGAAGAAATTACCGGTCCGAAAAGTAACGGTGACGAAACACAGTGGTTTGAAATTAGTATCCACCCAATGTTTGAAAATGACACCATCATTGGAGCAGCTTGTTTTGGAAAGAACGTTACAAAGCAAAAGACCGCAGTCGATTCACTTGCGGAAAATGAAAAAAGGTATCGTGGAATTCTGAATAATCTAGAAGCTGGTGTTGTACTTCATCATCCTGATACATCTATTCACATCAGCAACGCCAAGGCTTCCGAATTATTGGGCTTGAGCGAAGATCAAATGAAAGGAAAGTTAGCCATCGATCCGCAATGGAAATTTATCTACGAAGATGGGAATCCAGTTCCTCTAGCGAATTACCCTGTAAACGAAATCAAGTCGACTAAAGAACCGTATAAAAATAAAATTTTCGGAGTAAATCGACCCGTAACAAACGATATTATTTGGTTATCCGTCAATGGCTTTCCTCGCTTAAACCCAGAGGGCGAAATTATCGAAATCATCATCACCTTTATTGACGTTACCAAAAGAAAAGAGGCAGAAATTGATTTAATAAAAGCGAAAATACAAGCGGAATCTGCAAATCAAGCGAAGTCAGAATTTCTGGCGAATATGAGTCATGAAATTAGAACGCCTCTCAATGGAATCATCGGATTTACGCAATTATTACTAAAAACAAATTTAGACAAAGACCAAAGTGAATACATGGCAATTGTCCAAGAATCCGCTAATTCATTAATGGAAATCATCAACGATATTTTGGATTTTTCAAAGATTGAAGCAGGTAAACTCGATTTGAATACGGAGGAAGTGAACATCATCAAACTGAGTCATCAAGTGATTGAACTTTTCAAACACCAGGCAAAACAAAATAATATCATTTTAGACTTGTCCATCGATCCTGATGTTCCGGTTTTTATTTTTGGTGATGCGATAAGATTAAAACAAATTCTAGTCAACTTGATTAGCAACGCGTTGAAGTTTACCTCGTTTGGACAGATACACTTAGATATCCACTGCATTTCGTCTATAACAAATAAAGCAATACTACAGTTTTCTGTTAAGGATACCGGCGTCGGAATCAAAGAGTACAATCAAGAAAAAATCTTCCAATCATTTGTGCAAGAAGACAGTACCACGACTAGAAAATTTGGAGGAACCGGATTGGGACTTGCTATTTCAAATAAACTACTCGGATTGATGAATAGTCGGATGCAACTTATCAGTAAATTTGGAGAAGGCAGTAATTTTTACTTTGAAATTGAAGTTCAAACTTCAGAAGAAACGACAAAAGAAGTACTTGAAGGAGGAGAAGAAAACGTTAAATCAAAACACAACGCTGCAAATTTCTTACAACCTTTACAGATATTAATCGTCGAAGACAACTCCATAAACATGTTTTTAGCGACTACCATTATTCAAAAAATAATGCCCAATGCTGCGATAATTAAAGCCTTTGATGGCGAGGAAGCGGTCGAACAGTTCAAAAAAAACAATCTAGATCTCATTTTGATGGATGTTCAAATGCCCAAGAAAAATGGTTATGAAGCTGCAGCAGCGATTCGCAAATTAGAAACTAGCAAGCGAACACCAATTATCGCGCTCACCGCAGGAATTATGTTGGGAGAAAAAGAGAAATGCCTGCAAGTTGGTATGGATGATTACTTGCCAAAACCTATTTTGCAAAATGATTTAGCAATCGTTTTGAAAAAATGGATTAAGTCCTAATCAACCCAACCAACCCTCTCGATCCAAACTTCTATATTGAATAGCTTCCGCAATATGATTCGATTGCACTTTTTCGGAACATTCCAAATCAGCTATGGTTCGCGAGACTTTTAATATTCGGTCGTAAGCACGTGCAGATAAATTCAATCTTTCCATGGCAGTTCTTAATAATTGCAAAGAAACGGCATCCAAAGCACAGCATTCTCGAATTAATTTTGTACTCATTTGGGCATTATAGTTAACGGATTCTATGGCTTCAAATCGCTTCGATTGTATTGCTCTTGCTTGTTTGACTCGCTCGCGGATTGCGGCACTACGCTCTGATTTTCGCGTATCGGACAACTTTTCAAAGGGCACTGGAGTAACTTCAATGTGAATATCTATACGATCTAACAATGGACCCGAAATCTTGCTCAAATAACGCTGCATCTCGTTGGGTGATGACGTCGATGGTGAATTGGGATCATTAAAAAAACCACTCGGACTCGGGTTCATACTTGCTACCAACATAAACGAAGACGGATAAGTAACGGTAAACTTCGCTCTAGAAATAGTCACTTCACGATCCTCTAACGGTTGACGCATGACTTCCAATACATCTCGCTTAAACTCTGGCAATTCATCTAAAAATAAGACGCCATTGTGCGCCATTGATATTTCTCCAGGCTGCGGATAACTGCCACCGCCGACCAAGGCTACATTTGAAATGGTGTGATGTGGACTCCGAAATGGACGTTGATTCATTAAGCCAACTTCTTTCAACTTCCCAGCAACACTATGTATTTTAGTAGTTTCTAAAGATTCCCGCATCGTCATCGGGGGTAAAATACTCGGCAAACGCTTCGCTAACATGGTTTTTCCAGAGCCTGGCGGACCAATAAGTATGATATTGTGACCACCCGCTGCCGCTATCTCCATACAGCGCTTGATGCTTTCTTGACCTTTGACATCACTAAAATCATGTTCAGGGAAATCTAGGGTCTTTTGAAATTCGACTTGAGTGTCAATTTTAGTCGGCGCAAGTGTTCCTTTTCCTTCAAAGAAATCAATGACTTCTTGAACGTTTTCAATACCATAAACGTCCAAACCATCAACAATTGCAGCCTCTTTGACATTCTGCTTAGGAAGAAAAAAACCTTTAAAACCCTCGTCTTTCGCTTTGATTGCAATGGATAAAGCACCCCGAATAGGTTGTAAACTTCCATCAAGTGAAAGCTCACCCATAATGATATAATTCGCACTTTCTTCCGCTTGAATTTGACCCGAAGCCACAAGAATTCCAATAGCCAACGTCAAATCATAGGCAGAACCTTCTTTTCGCAAATCGGCAGGCGCCATGTTGATGGTTATTTTCTTGCCAGGTAAGGTGTATCCGTTATTCTTAAGGGCGGCAGCAATACGGTAACTGCTTTCTTTAATTGCATTATCAGGCAATCCTACCAAGTGGTAACCGATTCCTTTATCAATATTAACTTCAATGGTAATGGTCGTGGCTTCGACCCCAAAAACGGCGCTTCCAAATACTTTTGCTAACATGGCGTATAATTTATATGACGTTAAAAATAATAAAATTTTGGTTTTCAATCACGAAATAGAATTATTTTTGCCCTATCATATAAAACAAATCAAAAAATGGGAATATTTAATGCGATTTTAGGAAATGCTTCTGAAGTGAATTTAGACAATGTGGCAAAGGAATTTGAACCTATCTTGATCGATGGTGAAAATATCGAAAAAGCGTTTAAAATGGTCAAAGACATGTTTATTTTTACCAACAAAAGACTAATATTAGTCGAAAAGCAATTGGTTGGTTCTAAAGTAGATTATCTATCAATTCCGTACTCAAACGTCATCAAGTTTTCTAAAGAAAGTGCCGGAATATTAGATCTAGATGCCGAATTAAAAATATGGATTAAAGACGAGGCGGCGCCAATTTCTAAGCAATTTGGTAAAGGCGGCGATAATATTAATGAAGTCTATAAGATTTTAAGCACGCATATTTTGAAGTAAAAGTAAAATCCCAAACAAGAGTTTGGGATTTTTTTTTAGAAATTAAACCGCAGAAAAATATTAGGCATAATTCCTAGCGAAGAATAATCTTGAACTTTAAAACTAGTGTTAACTATGTCAGCAATAGAACTGTACTGACGTTCATACTCTCTGCTAATTACAGTTCTTCTATTATAAGCGTTATAAATTGATACGCCCACTTTACCAGACCATGAGCGCTCATTATGAAAATGATACATTCCCGAAATATCAGCACGATGATAAGAAGGTAATTGTTCAGAATTGAACGACACAATCTGATTGGAGTCATTTAATAAACTGTATGGCTTTCCAGTACGCCAAAACCAACCAATCGCCAGCGAATATTTATTCCATTTTTTATAAAATGATGCGCTAAAGGCATGGCGAATATTGGCATTTGTAGCAAAATAATTAGTATCATCAATCGCATCAAATTTATTTTGAGAATCCTGGAAGGTATAAGTCAGCCAAGCACGCCATGTAGCTTCACTTTTCTGAACTAAAACATCAGCTCCTTTGGTAAAGCCTTCTCCACGATGCGGTTCTGCGTCAACTGGATTAAGAAATCCAAACGTTAAAGACGTAATGCCGCGTATTGTTTTGTAATAAACATCTAAATCAAATAACCAAGATTGATTTTTATAGACCAATCCCGCAGTATACTGTTGCGCCTTTTGTATTGGATACTGTGAATTGTCAGATAATATCCAAATGTAATTTTCTAAACTCAAGTCGTTTGCCACGCTTTCTCGAAATTGACTAACAATTTGGTTCTTTTTTTCGTAGGAAAACTGTGCAGTAAGATCTTTTACTAACTTCTTTTGAATGAGTAGTCTAGGCTCAATCAAGTTGGAGTTTAATTTAGCTACAGAATTGTACCTTATGCCAGCGATAAATTTCCACGAATTTACAGCAACACTCATATTAGCAAAACCTACATTTGAAATCAAAAATAATTGCTTCTGATTAAGATCAATTTCCAAATCTTGATTCTTGCTAGTATATGCATGAGAAATATCATTTCCTTGCCTTTGATATCCAAAATCAAACTGCAATATATTACTGGGTTTCCATTCAAAATTGCAATGGACACCAGAATCTGTAATACGATTTCGTTTTTGAAAAAGTTCGAATGTCGTTGCTGTCTTTACTTCGTTTTTATCATACGCAAACTGATAGGCCGAGTAGTGAATCAAAACAAATTGCTTGAATTTGGAACTGTACTTTTGCGTCCAATTGAGACTATAGCCTTGGTTGGCAATATTCATTTTTTGATTCTTTTCTTTTTGATTTGAACTCAAAGATGTAAAATCTAGATTATTGTCAATCCATATTCCAGAAAGAGCAATTTCGCTATTTGTACTCAGTCTGAAGTTGAGTTTGGCGGCATAATCTTCAAAGCCAAACTGATTCGAATCATCAAAATTTTCCAAATTTGTATTTTGAAATACTTTATCTTCTAATGCGTCAAAAGTGGGCGTTTGGAAAAACTCGGTATACGATTTCCTTCCCGATAATTGAAGTCCAATGCTATTTCTCAACAATGGCGTTTGTAGAAATACATCGGTATTCAATCCGTTCACTCCGGCGTTTACATGTGTTTTAGTAGCTATAGAATCAATGGATTGGATTTCGATTACACTCGCAACACGTTCCCCAAATTTAGGATGCGTTGCTTTGTTTTGATATAGAACCTTGCTCACCACATTAGGGTTAAATCCCGAAATCATTCCGAATAAATGTCCCGGATGATAAATGCGAACACCATCCCATAAAATCAAATTTTGATCGGCTGACCCTCCTCGAATATTCAGTCCGGTCGTAGTTTCATTTGGACTTTTAACTCCAGGTAATTGTTGTAAAGAAAGTAAAATATCTGCATCGGTTACTCCTGGAAGCATAGTCACTTTTTGTGGATAAATTAAAATATTTTGATTGAGTTTATTGATGCCTTTCGACAAAAATCCTTCTACCAAAATTTCTTTCAATTGTTCTGCTTTTACTGGTACCTCTATTTCCTTTATAATTGAAAAATATCTTTTATTAATGCTGATAATTTTAAGAGATGTTTGATTTTCAATCGCCGAATTGATTTCGTCTAGCAAATATTCTTGCGGCTTCAGCGTAATTTCTACTGAATTTACAATGCTATCACCATAGGAATATTTGACGTCAAACTTAATTTCTACGTCACGAATTACTTTGTACAGTGCTACGCCATTAAACTCAATAAACTGCTTCTCCATCTTCTGCGACCATGAAAATGGAATGATGGCAATGAAAATCAAGATGACGAAGTACGACCTCATTCGGAAATGACAATTTTTCTAGAATCAGACTTAGTGTAATGTAGTTGCAACGGAATACAAATGGATTGCAGCGCTACATCGATGTCCTTGTGGGTAAAACTGCCTGTGATTTTGGATTGGGCTGCAGACTTTGGATAGTCTATTTGATAATCATAATAATGTTCTAACAAATCGATTACATACTTAAGCGGCAATTGTCTAAACGATGACTCACCCGAAAGCCAAAGTGGTTTTTGCACGTCTTCAATCACCCAACGTTCCAACTTATCTTGATAGAATCGAATCGCCTCTCCTTTTGTAATAATTTCTCTTGCTTCCGATCTACAGACTGCTACTTTGCCTTCAAAACAGATAACCTCGAAGAAATCCTGTCGTGCAATCACATTAAACTTTGTACCCAAAACGGTCACCTTACCTTGATCAGTATCTACAATAAAGGTGCTGCCTTTTTCCACTTCAAAAAAAGCTTCACCTTGCAAATTTAAAGTGCGGTGATATTTGAAAAGGTTCGGGTAAGAAACTATGGATTTTGAACCTAAGGTGACTTTTGAATGATCAGCAAGTATAATGGTGTCTTTCGCTCCATAGGAAGTTATAATTTCATTAGAAAAAACGAAGCTTTGATACAATCCAAAAAACACAAGAAATATTGCCGCCGCGGCAAGGGTTCGGTAAAGGGCCAATACTTTTGTGCGCTGCAATTTCTTTTTTGAATCAATTTTACGTTGAATGACCTCGAAATTCGCTTCCAAATTAGCGGGTGCCACTTCCAAATCATCCGTCACTAACCTTAGTTTTTGGAAGGCTTCAAAATCGCTTTCAGAAACCAATTGACGCAACCGCTCATTTGTAATCTTTCCGGAGATCCAATCCGATAGAAATGGGTTATTTTCAATGTTCTCGCTCATAACTTCACCCTTTAATTTTAAACATTTTTAATCACTTTTCTTAAAGACAACAATGCCAAATGCATCCTTTTCTCGACCGCTTTTACAGATAGATCTAATAAAGCCGCAATCTCAGTATAAGAATGATTGTCAAATCTATTCATTAGAAAAACAGTTCTTTGTTTGTCTGGCAAATCGTTGATGGCTTTTTCTAATTGTACTTTGAGCTCAGCTTCTAGTAAAATAAACTCGGGCGACTCTTGGTGAATTCCTGATGTTTTCGATTTCAATTCAAAACTAGAAACCACTTTATCATGCTTGATCGCATTGAGTGACAATCTAATGGCTGTGGTAAATAGAAAGCTTTTTGCTTGTTCTGGTTTTAGTTTGCCACAATTTTCCCAGAGGATAACAAAAGCATTTTGCGCAAGGTCTTCCGCTCGCTCTATATCTTTAAACTTATAAACCAAAAAATTTCTTAAGGCCTTAAAATGCGATTCGAAAATCGATTTAAAGACAGCTTCTGAGCATAAATAGGTTTTTTGGTCTTGGTTCATTTACAAGCGTTTAACATAAACATAAGACCACATGTTCATTTTGAAGAACATGTGGCTTTACTTAACACAATTAATTAACTAATCTTCTTCATAATTACGGACAATTCGCATTGATTATTGCAGTTTCAAATGCGATTTGGTTAGCATAAGTAAATGTTGCTGTTTGCAGGCCCCAAGTTACTGCAATTGGATAGTTCATAATCGGCATAGTTTGGGTAGCCGGATTGTAATATTGTACTAACTGAGAATTTGAAGTAACAGTAACCAATGCTCCTTGATATTGCACTGTTACTGGATACATGATGTTGAAACAAGTTCCAAGCAATTCCATAAAATTGAAAGTTGGATTAGGATTACAATTCACAAATTGATTAGGTGAATAACCGTCGCATTGCGCCAAACAAGCATTACCATAAGTTACAATCTGTCCATTTGCCATCACACATACTGGATTAACATCTGTGGTACAATTGCAATCGACAATACATACTGGTTTAGTCCATTGTTGCGTTGCCATACAAGTATCAGAAATACTAACATCCAAGTTGTCAGACGGAATTGCTGCATCTGATGAGATATAAGACGGAATTGTTATAGGCAAGGCTGAAAGTTGAAAAGTTCCTACGAGTTGATTACTGCTGTTATGCACTTGAAATGTCGTTGCTGATGTATTTTCATAATCAAAATCAATGGTCAAGGCGTAGCTTCCATCAGGATTACAAAAACCGACGGTCGTTGCAAGATTGGTAATCGAACAGGCATTGGTTGGATTACAGACTATGAAATCATTTTGAGTA
>JBIKRP010000413.1:0-2566 GCA_044349145.1 Flavobacterium sp. | reverse complement strand
AACTATTTAATCCCTCAAGGATTTCACCATCACTTTATCTATCTTAACGCCATCCATATCAATGACTTCCAATTCAAATTTTTGCCATATTAATTTTTCTCCCTGTTTTGGAATGCGGGACAATTCGGTCATGATCAAACCGCTTACGGTATTCACTTCATAGTCATTCGTCAATTCATCCAAATCGAAATACGTCAGGAAATCGTGTAAGGAATAATGGCCATCTACCAACCAAGTGCCGTCTTCACGCGCCACCAATTGAAAGTCTTCTTTATAAAAGTCAGCCGCATCGCCCACCAAAGCTTCCAAAATATCATTCAACGTAATCACACCCTGAAAAACACCGTATTCGTCCGAAACAAAAGAATAGTGAATGCCACTTTTCTTGAAATTCTCTAAGGCTTTATAGGCAGTAGTTTGCTCCATGATAAAGGGCGCTTCGGTCATAATCGACGCTAAATTGAAATCCGCATTTTCGAAATGAGCGAATATATTTTTTAAGTTCACGACCCCAATGATATCATCAAAGTTCTTATCATATACAGGGTAAATAGAGTGCAATTCTTTGAGCATTAAATCGCGAACCTGGCTTTTATCGGCATGCAACGGAAGAAAAACGACCGATTTACGATGCGTCATCAACGAATTGACTTTTCGATCTCCGATATGAAACACGCGCTCTACAATATCTTGCTCTATTTCCTGCACTTCGCCACCTTCTGTTCCTTCTTTGATGATGGCTTTGATTTCCTCTTCGGTAACTTTGCCATCGGCTGAAGGTTTGATGTGCAAAATTTTAAGCAAAAACTCCGTTGAAACGGTGAGTAACCAAATAAATGGTGCCGTAAGAATCGAAATAATCTTCATCGGAACCGCGACTGCTTTAGCAATGGCTTCGGGATAATTTAATCCGATTCTTTTGGGTAATAATTCGCCCAATACCAATGAAAAAAAGGTTAAAACAAGCACTACAATTCCAACTGCGATAGATTCTGCGTAAGGTTTTGTGGCAGGAAAACCCTCGACAAAAAGTCGAACATCAGTTGTGATTTTGTCACCGCTAAAAATACCCGTTAAAATACCGATTAAGGTAATTCCGATTTGAACAGTCGACAAGAATTTATTTGGTGAATTCGCTAAATCCAAAGCCGTTTTCGCACTTTCGTTTCCTTTTTTTGCTGCCGTTTCCAAACGGTTTTTACGGGCAGAAATCAATGCAATCTCCGACATCGAAAAGACGCCGTTGAGGATGATTAGAAAAAGAATGATCAGTATTTCCAATGTACTTGTTTTGGTTGATGGTGAAACGGATGTTCCGTCTACCGTGACTAGACCGGATCGCAGCGGTTATCCTTTTTTGTTTTACAATCGCGCCTCAGTTACTCTGAGCGTGATTAACAAAAAAGATAGTAGCGCAGAGCCGGAATAGCTTCTATAAAGAATCGATCACAGCACTCAATCGTGCCGTAATTTCTTCAATGGAACCGATGCCGTTTACCGCATGAAATTTTTCTTGAGCTAGGTAATAACTCATGAGTGGCGCGGTCTTTTGATTGTATTCGTCGTATCGATTGCGTATTTTTTCTTCGTCTTGATCGTCTGGCCTGCCAGAAGTTTTTCCACGTTCTAAAAGGCGTTGCACTAAAATTTCATCATCGGCTTCTAACGCAATGGTCGCTGTGATGCTTTGACTTTTCGATTCTAAAAAAGCATCTAATGCTTCTGCTTGGGCAATCGTTCTCGGGAATCCGTCGAACAGAAAGCCACTAGATTGTGGGTTTTGGTCTACTTCACTTTGCAACATTTGAATGGTGACTTCATCTGGCACCAAATCGCCTTTGTCCATATAGGTTTTGGCTAACTTACCCAATTCTGTTTCGTTTTTGATGTTGTATCGGAAGATGTCTCCGGTTGACAAATGGGTTAAATTGTATTTTCCTTTTAAAAATTCAGCTTGTGTGCCTTTTCCTGCACCTGGTTTTCCGAAAAGAACGATGTTGATCATTTTTTTTAAAGTTGCTGAGTCACTGAGTTGATGAGTAACTGAGTTATTATTCTGCTAGTTGGTATATGTCTTTGAGGTTTCTGCCTAGTCCGTCGTAGTCTAGACCAAAGCCGACGATAAATTTGTTTGGAATTCGAATTCCGACGTAATCTAATTTGATATCTTTTTTATAGACGTCTGGTTTTAGAAACAGTGTCGCAATTTTGAGGTGTTTTACTTTTTGTTCTTTGAATATGGCTTTCAGTTCTTCGATGGTGTTCCCCGTATCGACGATATCTTCTACGATTACGACGGTTTTTCCTTCTAAATTTTCATTGAGGCCGATGAGTTGCTTGACTTCGTTGGTCGATTCCGTTCCTTCGTACGAAGCCATTTTGACGAAAGATACTTCGCACATGCCTCTGTAATGCTTCATCAAATCAGACAAAACCATAAACGATCCATTTAAAACCCCAACAAAAACTGGCACATCATCAAAAAAATCATCGTCCATTTGCTTGGCCATGTTAACAATAGCGAATTCTATTTCTTCGGATGAAATAAAAGGGACAAAATGTTTAT
>JBIKRP010000412.1:0-2567 GCA_044349145.1 Flavobacterium sp. | reverse complement strand
TCATACTGAAAATACTTGTAATTGATTCCGCCGACCCAAACTTTTACGTGTCCAGTTTGCGGCTCCATAGCCATCAGACCCGCTTGCAGAAAGCTCTTGTAGTAACGGATGGAATCGGTGGGAGTCATCACGGTGTCTTTTTCACCTTTCCAAGTGAACACTTTCATTTTGGTTTTTACCCCAAATGATTTGATAATATCTTCTTCAGATTTATCTTGGGCTTCCATTAGCTTCCAACGAGAGGAATTTTTCATCGCTTTCATCATCAATTTCTTCGTTTCGATTTCAGAAATGTTGACGAACGGTGCGTTCTTATTTTCTTTTTGTTGGCTGGATAGCTCTTCTTGCAAGTTCGGCAAATGCTCTTTCATCGCTTCTTCTGCGTAGGTCTGCATTCGGGAATCGATGGTGGTGTAAATCTTTAATCCGTCTTTATAAATGTCGTATTCCGTGCCATCTGATTTTTTGTTTTCCTTCACCCAGTTTTTCATGAAGTCACGAAGGTATTCACGGAAATAAGTTCCGATACCGTCGGTATGACTTTCTGGTTGAAAATGAAGTACGATGGGCTTTTTTTCTAGTATTTTTTTAGCACCTTCTTCTAAATAGCCATTTCGAACCATTTGACCCAGCACGATATTTCTTCTTTTTTGAACTTTCTCCAAGCGGCGTACCGGGTTGTATAGTGATGGATTGGTGAGCATTCCGACCAACATCGCGCTTTCGTCGATGGTCAGGTCGCGTGGTTCTTTACCGAAATACACTTTGGCGGCAGAACGAATTCCAACTGCAGTATTTACAAAGTCAGCTTTGTTAAAATACATCGCTATAATTTCGTTTTTGGTGTATTGGCGCTCTAATTTAATGGCGATAATCCACTCTTTGGCTTTTTGAATGATACGCAAAGGAAGGAATCGAGAGCCTTCGCCGTGAAATAGCAGTTTGGCTAATTGTTGCGTTAAGGTACTTGCGCCACCGTTGGAACCTAATTTGATTGCAGCGCCTAGCGTTCTTTTTCCGTCGATTCCAGAGTGTTCGTAGAATCGTTCATCTTCTGTCGATACTAGTGCGTCAACCAAATGTTTTGGTAAGTCAGCGTATTTGATCGACGTTCGGTTTTCGTTGTAGAATTTTCCAATCGTTTCACCGTCCGCAGCGATAATTTCGGTAGCTAAGTTGGAGTTTGGATTTTCAAGATCTTCAAAGGAAGGCATTGAGCCAAATAGTCCCCAAGAAGCAAAGATGAAGAACAAAACGATTCCGCCTAAAGTATAAAAATAGATTTTCCAAAACTTCTTTTTGTAATAAGTAAGATCTTTTGAAGAAGGGTTGTTTTTTGTAGCTGCCATAACACTTACTCTATTTTTTCAATTCTAAATCCAACGTCTGTAATTCCCTTTAATTCTTTTACACCACTCACTTTTCCAGTTTGTCTAACGGCTTGTTTGATGTGCACTTTGTAGGCGCCAGTAGTGAATTTCATGCGTTCTTTATAAACCAGTTTACTATCCTTTACATCTGTAAATCCTTCCCCTAATAGCGAGCCATCGGGATTTGCCATTTGGTATTCTAGGGTGTCAACCAACGTTTTTTTGTTGGGTTGTTCCATGCTGACAATGAGAAACAAATTGTTGAACGGATAATCATTATTGTCTCTAATATTAAGAAATAAATTGTATTGTTTTTTGACATCCAGAGCGGGCAAATCAAAACTCACAATGCTGTCTTTATTCCATGCATTTCCAACGGATTTGTATTCGTCAAAAACTCTTTTTTTGTCGCACGATACCAACACAATTAGCACTAGAAGATATAAAAAATTATTCTTTAGGTTCATTTCTATTGACAGGAATTATCTTATTAGCCGCCGGGCGAGGATTGTTGTTATTATTGTTATTTCCGCCATTTCCCGAAGCGGGATTTGGTTTTTTATCGCCTGATGGCTTTCTTTTTTTATTATTTTTTTTCTTTCTAGTCGGTTGATCGAAACGGGTTAAACTCTCTTGTCCCATGGCGTTGTTGAAATCTTTTTCCGGCTCAGTAACAATTTCTAAAGCATAATCTTCAAGCGAAGAAACTTTGTTTTTGAGTTTGTTTTCCTCGATGATTTCACGGACTTGCTCAATTTTTAGCACGTGCCATTGTGCAAAATTATTGGTGTAAGCAAACCACATCAACCCTTTAAAAATATCTTGCTTTTGACAAATGGCTTCGCCTTTTTCAGTCACTAATTTGGTGTCGAAACTCGGAAAATCCTGCAAAGCATCCATATAAGTGTCTAGCTCATAGTTCAGGCAACATTTCAGTTTTCCACATTGCCCCGCTAGTTTCTGTGGATTCAAAGAAAGCTGCTGGTAACGTGCCGCTGAGGTATTCACACTACGAAAATCGGTTAACCAAGTAGAACAACACAATTCTCGTCCGCAAGAACCAATGCCTCCCAAACGAGATGCTTCTTGACGAAAACCGACTTGTTTCATTTCGATACGAGCGCTAAAAGCTTTCGCGAAATCTTTGATCAAAAGACGGAAGTCAACGCGATCATTGGCAGTGTAATAAAATGTTGC
>JBIKRP010000411.1:0-2571 GCA_044349145.1 Flavobacterium sp. | reverse complement strand
ATTTCTGCATTTGGCTCAACAAAGAATTTACCACGATCTTGTAATTTATCAATAGAATAAGGAATAGCTTTTCCTTTTTCCATAGAGATTAATGAACCTTTATTACGTCCAGAAATTTCACCTTTGTAAGGCTCATATGCTATAAAACGATGTGCCATAATTGCTTCACCAGCAGTTGCAGTTAGCAATTGATTACGCAATCCAATAATTCCACGTGAAGGTATATTAAATTTTACAATCATACGTTCACCTTTCGTTTCCATAGAAAGCATTTCACCTTTGCGAAGTGTAACAAATTCTACCGCTCTTCCAGAAAGACTTTCAGGTAAATCGATGGTTAATTCTTCGATAGGTTCACATTTTTTACCATCTATTTCTTTGATAATAACTTGAGGTTGACCAATTTGAAGTTCGTATCCTTCTCTACGCATCGTTTCGATAAGTACAGATAAGTGCAAAACACCACGACCGAATACCATAAACTTATCAGCAGAATCAGTTTCACCCAATTTCATAGCTAAGTTTTTCTCAAGTTCTTTTGTCAAACGGTCTCTAATATGTCGCGAAGTCACAAATTTTCCTTCTTTACCAAAAAATGGAGAGTCATTAATAGTAAACAACATACTCATTGTTGGCTCATCTATCGCAATGGTTTGCAATGCTTCCGGATTTTCAAAATCTGCGATGGTATCACCAATTTCAAATCCTTCCACTCCAACAATAGCGCAAATATCACCAGCAATTACTTCTAGAACTTTCTTACGACCAAGTCCTTCAAAAGTGTGTAATTCTTTAATTCTTGATTTCATTATGGTACCATCTCTTTTCACTAGAGAAATTGGCATATTTTCTTTTAAAACGCCTCTTTCAAGACGACCAATAGCAATACGACCTGTAAAAGCAGAAAAGTCTAAAGAGGTAATCAACATTTGAGGTGTTCCTGTAGACACTTTTGGCGCTGGAACATTTTTGATCACCATATCTAGTAATGGTTCTATACTGGTGGTTTCATTTCTAAAATCATCTGACATCCAGTTGTTTTTTGCCGAACCGTATACCGTTGGAAAATCAAGTTGCCATTCTTCGGCACCTAGTTCGAACATCAAGTCGAATACTTTTTCGTGCACTTCTTCTGGAGTACAGTTTTCTTTATCTACTTTATTGATCACGACACAAGGTTTCAGTCCTAAGTCGAGTGCTTTTTGCAAAACGAAACGCGTTTGTGGCATCGGTCCTTCGAAAGCATCAACCAAAAGACAAACGCCATCAGCCATATTCAGTACACGTTCCACTTCACCACCGAAATCCGCGTGACCAGGAGTATCAATAATATTAATTTTTGTTCCTTTATAAACTACAGAAACGTTTTTTGAAGTAATGGTAATTCCTCTTTCGCGTTCGAGGTCGTTGTTGTCTAGGATTAAGTCACCGGTATTTTCGTTATCGCGAAAAAGTTGACAGTGATACATAATTTTATCAACCAAAGTAGTTTTTCCGTGATCGACGTGTGCAATAATTGCAATGTTTCTGATAGATTCCATCTGTTATTTTTAATGGGTGCAAAGGTACACTTTATTTTTACATAAAATATCTTTAAAAAATAGTTTACCATTTGTTAACTCGACCATCAGAAAACAATAAATAATAATTAAGTTAGCAAACGTTATTTTATTTTTATGAATAAATCTCTATATTTGAGTAATGAAAAACAAGGCGAATAAAATTACTCTTCTGTACATCCTTTTTTCCATAGTACTGGCGCTTGTTGGCTATTACATCTTAGATAAATTCCACACTACGAACGACTTAGTATTTCTCAACTTTAGTTTTCTGAAAGATGTTGTTTTCATTGTTTTTTCAGGAATTATTTTTAAAGTAGTGCTTACTAAAAATGATAATCGAAATAATTTAATTTTTGAAAGACTAAAATCGACCAATGAAGAAATAAAAGAATCAAACGAGCGCTATGATATTGTGGCGAAGGCGACGAGTGATACCATTTGGGATTGGAAAATTCAAGAAGACGATTTTATTTGGAACAAGGGAATTCAGGGCGTTTTTGGCTATAAGAAAGAAGAGGTTGGAAAAACTTCGAAATGGTGGTTTGATCGAATTCATCCTGAGGACAGTATTAAAATGTCGATTAAGCTCTATTCTTTTATAGAACAGAAAACCGAAAAATGGCAAGATGAGTATCGATTTAAATGTGCTGATGGTTCTTATAAGTACGTTTTTGATAGAGGTTTTTTGGTAAAAGACGAAGATGGTAATGCCATTCGAATGATTGGAGCCATTCAAGATGTTACCAAACAAAAAGAAGAAGAACAACGTCTGAAACTTTTGGAAACGGTGATTACACAAACGAAAGATGCGGTGATTATTACAGAATCCGAAAAATCAGACAAGACGATACCTAAAATTGTATTTGTGAATCCAGCATTTACAGAGATGACAGGATACAAATCGCAGGAAGTTATCGGCAAAACGCCAATTGTTTTTATGGGTAGAAAATCGGTGAAGAATGATATTTCAAAGTTATCCAAGGCGCTGAAAGGTCGAGAGGAATTCAAA
>JBIKRP010000410.1:0-2575 GCA_044349145.1 Flavobacterium sp. | reverse complement strand
GGATTGCCAACGCATGTCTCGGATTCCCAAGTTAACTTAATTTTCGAGCAGTTATTAGGAGATTTACATGATGGAATTCCAAGCAATAGTTTTAGTCAAAATGACACCATTGCCAAGTCGATGGCGAAAAGCTTAGCAGTAAAAGCCGGTATGTACTTGACTGAAAAAGAACAAGAAAATATTGTTAATGGACTGTTTGCTTGTAAAGAACCAAACGTTTCGCCCTTTCAAAAACCTACTTTCATCACGATGAGTGTGGAAGATTTAGATAAAAAATTCGCCTTATGATGCAGATTACCCCAACTGTAAAGCAGTTGCTTATTATTAATATTTTGTTTTTTGCTGGAACCTTGTTTGTAGGTGAGCAAGCCTACGATTATCTTTCTTTGTTCTTTTTTGAGAATTCCAAATTTGAATATTGGCAAATTCTCACCCATATGTTTATGCACGGCGGTTTCATGCACATCGCGTTTAACATGTTTGCCTTGTATTCTTTTGGATCATCTTTAGAATATTTTTGGGGAGGAAAGAAGTTCTTGTTTTTTTATATTTCTTGTGGATTGGGAGCAGCGTTACTACATTCACTTGTTAATTATTTTCTTTTTCATAACGGGCTAAACGCCTTGATTGAAGCTGGATTTTCGCAAACAGAGATTTACACTTTGTTAAATGAAGGTAAATTAGATACGCGATGGATCGACACCGTAGGAAACTCTGGATTGACCAATTTTACTAGTGCATTTGCTTCTCCAGCAGTCGGTGCTTCAGGTGCCATCTACGGATTGCTTGTGGCATTTGCATTTATGGTTCCCAATGCTGAATTGGCGTTGATGTTTATTCCAGTTCCAATAAAAGCGAAATATTTTGTGCCAGGACTATTGGTGGTCGATTTGATATTGGGCGTTTCCGGACAATCAATCTTTGGCGGCGCGAGTGGAATAGCCCATTTTGCTCATATTGGAGGTGCGCTTGTGGGTTTTTTAATGATGTGGTATTGGAAGAAGAATCAATTTACGGGTAATCGATGGAATTAGGTGGCTTGAAGAAAAGAGTGAAGAGTGAAGAGTAAAGAGTAAAGAGCGAAGAGAGGAAAGAAACAATAAACAAGAATTTGAAATTATTAATTAACTCAAAATCTTACAGTCATAAAATCTAATAATCCAACGATCCAAAGGTCTAATAATCTAAAAAATGAACATACTAGACGATTTAAAAATGCAATATAAAATGGGAGGCTTTGAGCAAAAAGTCATCTATTGGAATTGTGGCGTGTTTTTACTTTCATTGATTCTTTTCTATCGTTTCAGATTAGGCGCTTTTGATTTTCCTACATGGATTGCTTTGTCATCGGATGCAACGGAAGTATTATTCAAACCATGGACTTTACTCTCGTATTTCTTTTTTCACGCTGGTTTTTTCCATCTATTGTTTAATATGATTGTATTGAATTTTTCCGGTCGAATTTTCTTGACATTCTTCAATCAGAAACAGTTTTTGGGCTTGTATTTATTAAGCGGTATTTTTTCAGGGTTGATATTCATCCTTTTTTATTCCGTTTTGATGCCAGGTAGAACTTCAGCTATTGTTGGAGCTTCAGGCGCTATTATGGCGATTTTAGTGGCAACAGCGACGTATTCTCCGTTTATGAATTTAAGATTATTGTTGATTGGCAATGTCAAATTGTGGCAGTTTACTTTTGTGATTTTGCTGTTAGACTTGATTCAAATTTTTACAGAAAACACAGGAGGACATGTGGCGCATTTAGCAGGCGCTTTCTTCGGATTTGTATTCGTGAAGTTATTGGTCAGCGGAACAGATTTAAGTAAAGGTGTTTCATTTATACTTGATAAGTTCGTCACTTTTTCGAGGCCAAAGAAAACAACGCCTTTTAAGAAAGTGCATCGCAATTACAATGTAAATCAAAATCAATCTGCTTCGAAGATTGTCACGAAAGATAAAACCCAACAACAAATCGATGATATTCTAGATAAAATCAGTAAATCTGGCTATGATAGTCTAACCAAAGAAGAGAAGGAATTTTTGTTTAAAGCTGGGAAATAAGTAAATGAAAAGGTTATCGTGGTTCAATAAGGCAATGTTTTTCTTCAATATAGTTTTGACTGTATTGACTTTTCTTGCCTATGTTTTACCATTTTTAGCGCCGAAATTGTTTCCGATTCTTTCCGTTTTGACTTTGATTTTGCCGCTGTTTTTAATCTTGAATGGCTTGTTTTTTCTCTATTGGCTCATTCAGTTTAAAAAGCAAATCTTTCTTTCAGGTTTGGTTTTATTGATGGGGATAACTTTTATCAATAAGTTTTATAAATTTTCAGCAATTAACATGCAAAGCGAAGAAAAAGACTTTGTTGTGATGAGTTACAATGTCCGATTGTTTAATCTTTTTAATTGGTTGCCCAACACAGATGTGGTCACGTATATTCGGACTTTCATCAATGATAAGAATCCGGACATTGTTTGCATTCAGGAATATTCTTTAGGAGCGCAAATTGACTTGAAAGTCTATCCGCATCGCTACGTATATATGCACGGCAATCAAATTAAAAGCGGTCAAGCT
>JBIKRP010000409.1:0-2577 GCA_044349145.1 Flavobacterium sp. | reverse complement strand
TCTGGTTTACTTTCCTCTGGATTTATTATGGCTATTTTCTTGATGGCTAATGGTCTTAATGCAATTTTGGGTGGCTTTGAGACGTCGCATCATGTCATTATAAAAAGAGGATTTTTCAACCAGTATTTTGTAGCGCTGGGTATTTCGCTGTTACTTTCCTTTTTGCTTTTGGTAACAGTAGCTATGATTGTTGTTTTTGAGGTGTTTATACAGAAAACAATCATACAAGATGTATTAAGTGATCGCATACCATTAATCATCTTAGGAAGGTATGTTTTTGTGATTTTAATGATACTAATAACTACTTCAATACTCTTTCGATATGGAGTTAAGCACGATAAGAATCGATCATTTATATCTATAGGTTCGGTCTTTACTACAATTTTAATTATCTTGTCCTCCTATATTTTTGGAATATGGGTCATTAAGTTTTCTAAATACAATCAATTATACGGATCGATTGGTACGCTGTTGATTATGATGTTTTATATCTGGATCAATTGCATGATTTTATTGTTAGGATTTGAATTAGATGCGGCTATTAATAAACTAAAAAGGCATAAATCCCATGAATAGATTGGTTTTATTAAGTTTTATGATATTAATCACGCATCTGGCTGTTGGGCAAAATCATTCTGTTTTTGGTCGATGGAGAACTATTGATGATGAAACTGGAAAGGCAACTTCAGTGATTGAGATCTTTGAGAAGCACAACAGGGTTTATGGACGAATCATTGAATTGTTAAATTCGAAAGCAAGAAACCCTAAATGTGAAAAATGTGACGGAGACGATAAGAACAAGCCAATTATTGGATTAATTGTACTCAGAGGTCTAAAAAAGGATAAAGACGGTAGCTACTCCGATGGTAAGATTCTAGATCCAAAGCATGGAAAAGTGTATAAATGTAACTTGTCTTTAGAAACAAGAGACAAACTCAAAGTCAGAGGATTTATAGGTATCAATCTATTAGGAAGAACGCAATTTTGGGAACGAGTAAAAGGATAGTTCGTTTATAAATAAATCTTTAATTTTCTTTTAATGCCATTCTTTGCCGAAGTAATTTTGCCTCTTTCATTGTCGAAAACATTTACTTATAGTATTTCGGAGGCGGAGTTTCATTTCTTAAAAAACGGCATGCGAGTTACTGTTCCTTTCGGAAAAAGTAAGATATATACAGCACTAGTTGTCGATACGCATCAAAATCAACCCTCAACCTACGAAGCAAAGGAAATACATCAGATTATTGATGAATTTCCAATTGTAAATGAGATTCAAATCGAACATTGGAAATGGATTGCATCCTATTATATGTGTGCTATCGGAGATGTTTATCGCGGCGCTATGCCAAGTGCCTTGCTATTGGAAAGCGAAACGATAATTACAAAAAAGGTTAATGACTTTATTGATGAATCACTTTTGAGTGATGATGAATTCTTGGTATTTGAAGCATTGAAGCATCAATCTTCACTGAAGGTGCAAGACATAGTGGAGATCCTAAATAAAAAGAATGTTTTTCCTGTAATTCAAAAACTGCTCGACAAAGGTATTTTATCTGTTCAGGAAGAAGTGGTCGAAAGTTATAAACCCAAAGTGATTCGATATATTCGATTACATCAAACTTATCAGTCTGAAGCGCAATTACGAACACTTCTTGATTCCCTCAGGGGAGCAAAGCAAACTGAAATTATTCTACAGTACTTTCAACTCCAAGCAACAGATAAAAAACCAATCTCTGTAAAACAATTACTAGAACAATCAAATTCCTCTTCCGCCACGCTAAAAGCCTTGATTGACAAAAATATTTTTGAAGAGTATTTTATTCAACAAGATAGAGTCAATTATGAAGGCAAAATCAATGATGAAAAATTAGAATTAAGTGCGTTTCAACAAAAAGTATTTGAGGAAATTCAAACTAAATTTAAAGAAAAGGAGGTTTGTCTTTTACATGGAGTTACTTCTAGCGGCAAGACTGAAATTTACATAAAGTTAATCGGACAGTATTTACAGCAAGACAAGCAGGTTTTGTATTTGTTGCCTGAAATCGGCTTGACTACTCAATTATTAGATCGACTTCGTCTGCATTTTGGAAATAAAGTGGCCGTTTATCACTCCAAGTATTCTAACAATGAAAGGGTAGAAGTATGGAAACAAGTTCAACTGCGTTCTGAGAAAGCTCAAATTGTAATTGGAGCAAGGTCGGCGCTATTCTTACCGTTTTCCAAACTAGGTATAATAATAATTGATGAAGAACATGAGACTACTTTCAAGCAGCAAGATCCTGCGCCACGTTATCATGCTCGTGATACTGCAATTGTCTTAGCGAGCAAACATAGTTCAAAAGTACTTTTAGGATCAGCTACACCAAGTTTAGAGACTTATAGTAATGCACAATCTCAAAAGTATGGATTGGTTGAAATTTCAGAACGCTATGGAAATGTTCAAATGCCAGAAATCGAGTTAGTCGATTTAAAAGACAAGTACTTTAGAAAAAAGATGACCGGTCATTTCAGTGATTCACTCATTGATGAAATAACAAAATCTTTGTCATTAAATGAGCAAGTAATTTTGTTTCAAAA
>JBIKRP010000408.1:0-2578 GCA_044349145.1 Flavobacterium sp. | reverse complement strand
CGCATTGTTACAAGCCATTCAAGATCAAAAGATTACTATTTGCTTTACGGCTCCAACGGCTTGGCGTGTGATTACAACCAAAGTTCATGAGTTTGATATTTCAAGTCTACGAAAATGCGTCTCTGCGGGTGAAACATTGCCCCTAAAAGTTTGGCAAGATTGGCACGACGCTACTGGACTCAAAATCATCGATGGCATTGGCGCAACAGAAATGTTGCATATTTTTATTTCATCCAATGAATCGAATATGAAACCGGGCGCCACTGGTGTTGCGATTAAAGGTTACGAAGCAAAGATTATTGATGAAAACGGCAATGAAGTTCCTAGAAATGAACCCGGTCGTTTGGCCGTTCGCGGCATTACCGGTTGTAAATATTTGAATCGTCCTGACAAACAAAAAGAATATGTGCAAAACGGATGGAATGTTACGGGTGATATCTTTAAGCAAGATGAAGATGGCTGCTTTTGGTTTGTCGCTCGCGGCGATGATATGATTATTTCTTCGGGTTATAACATTGGCGCAGTTGAAGTAGAAAGTGTACTTTTGACTCACGAGGAAGTTTTAGAATGTGCTGTAGTTGGCTTGCCCGATTCTGAACGAGGAATGCTAGTTTGTGCCCACATAGTTTTGAAAGAAAAAAGTAAAGCATCAGAAGATTTAATAAAGGCTATTCAGCTGTGGTTTAAAGAAGTAGCAGCACCATACAAATATCCAAGAAAGATTCATTTCGTGGAAGAATTGCCGAAAACGGAAACTGGAAAAATCCAGCGATTTAAGTTAAAATAAAGTACAAGCCCCTAATCTATTTTAGTACTTTTGAGACAATCTAAAACATTCTAAAAATTAAATAATGAAAAACTTTCTACTGTTACTGCTAGCCATCAATTGTTACGCCCAAGCTCCAATTATAGAATGGCAAAAAAGTTTCGGTGGATCTGAATCTGAATTTGGATCATCAATTGCGCAGACTAGTGATGGGGGCTATATTTCAATTGGTAGTACCGATTCAAGTGAAATCATTCCATTTGGGAATTACCACGGAAATGGGGATGTTTATGTTGTAAAAACCAATAATATTGGCAATATCGAATGGCAAAAGACAATTGGTGGTTCTGAAAGTGATGTAGGCACATCTGTCATTCAAACATTGGATAATTGCTACATCATATCGGGCAGAACAGATTCAAGTGATGGTGATTTTACACTGAATCAAGGCTTATCTGACTGTTTTATGATTAAGTTAGATTTTTTAGGGAACATCATTTGGCAAAGGACTTTTGGTGGCTCTCAGCGGGATGAATTATATGATTTGTGTCAAGCAAATGACGATGGATTTATACTGGCAGGTCTGACAAGATCTAGTGATGGTCAAGTTTCTCAGAATCAAGGATTGTCGGACGGTTGGGTCATAAAGACAAATGCATTGGGTTTTATCGAATGGGAAAAATCATTAGGCGGTTCAAGTATTGAGTTTATTGTCGATATAATTACCACTTCTGATAACGGCTACGTTTTTGTTGGACTTACGAATTCAAATGATGGTGACATACTTCAAAACCAAGGAGATACAGATGCTTGGATTGTAAAGTTAAATAATACAGGAACAACTGAATGGCAAAAAACGTACGGAGGTAGTGGGTATGATGCGTTGTTAAGTATTCAGCAAACTACAGACGGTGGTTACATCACTTGCGGTGAATCTGAATCTAATGATGGAAATTTATCCAACAATAGTGGTGCAACGGATAGTTGGATTTTAAAATTGAACGCAAGTGGTGAAATACTTTGGAATACTGTATATGGTGGGCCTAATGATGATTCCTTTAATCAAATTGTGCAAACGACATCAGGAGATTTTGTTTTTGGTGGTAAGGCTGAAGATTTTGATTCAAACCCTAATAAAAATGAAGGTTATGGAGATTGCTGGATTGTAAAAATGTCGAGTAACGGTGACCTTATTTGGAGTACTTTTTTTGGAGGATCAAATTTTGATAACTTTTCTAGCATGATCAAAACAGTTGATAATGGATATATTTTTGTTGGAAGTTCAAAGTCAAACAATGGTGATGTCCTACTTAACAATGGACTTTACGACATATGGATGGTGAAATTGACACCTGAACAACTGTCAAATAGTAGTTTTCAAGAAGATATATTAACTGTATTTCCAAATCCAACTGAAAATATGCTCAACATTCAAACCTCGAAAAATAATATTTTCGACTTCATTTTGATCACAGATTCTACGGGAAAAATAATTGTTGAAGAAACCCTCAAAAGCAATAAAATAAATACTCTGAATATCCCATCTGGAATGTACTTACTACAATTAAAAGCTAATAACAAAACCTACCAAACCAAATTTATCAAAAAATAATGAACCAACCGTTTATCAAAACCGAAAAAATCCGCTTCAAACATGTCGATTATGCTGGCATCGTGTTTTATCCACGTTTTCTGGAAATGCTTAATGACTTGGTTGAAGACTGGTTTGAAGAAGCACTCGATCGTCCTTTTTCTGAAATTCACGAAACTAATGGTATTCCAACCGTTGACCTAAAAGTACAGTTCAAAAAT
>JBIKRP010000058.1:0-9041 GCA_044349145.1 Flavobacterium sp. | reverse complement strand
GTTGGTTGAAATCCGAAATGTGATTCGCAATGTCGGCAAAGACAAAACCGTTTTTCTATCAACACACATCATGCAAGAAGTAGAGGCGATTTGCGATCGAGTGATTATCATCGATCATGGAAAAATTGTGACGGACAAGAAAATAGACAATTTGACCTCAACCACTCAGGAGCAAATTATAGAAGTCGAATTTGATCGTGCCATAAATTCCGAAGTCATTCATTCTATTTCTGGATTGACCGCTGCAACGAACCGTGGAGGAAACCTGTGGGAGCTAACGTTTCTTTCGGAACAAGACATGCGCTCCGTAATTTTTGATTTTGCACAGGAACATGGACTGAAAACGTTGCAACTCAATTTAAAAAACAGGAATTTAGAAAGTTTGTTTCGGGAAGTAACTGGTAAGGAGTAAGTAGTGAAGGGTGAACTTTCTTTGGAATCGCGATTCCTAGCCCAGATGGCAGTGGCATCCTTTTGGTGCTTTCTTTAAGCAACAAAAGATATAGCGAACAGCTGGACCCGTGCTCCTAAAAACTAGCGATAAATTAATCGACCTCGATAATGTTCCGTTACATTTACATTTTCTTGCGGTGGTCGTGAATAACAATTGACATCGCCTACATTATAAATATCTCCACGTAAAGAACTGATGGGCCGAATAAATAAGTCATTACTACCCCGATGATAGAAGAATATATTGTCGGCAAATAAATTTTCACCGTGAAAAATTCCGCCATTTTCGTAAAAAAGCACGTACAAGTTATTGGTGTTTCCTGTAATAAAAAAACGTCCCACTTCATTGTTTTCTATTGTAAGCGTTTCATTGTCAACTGTTAGATAGTAATCTCCAGTTCCAACGCCAGGATAACCATCATCCGGACTATTACTAAGTATATTTAGATTTGGGTAATGTAGTACGCCTTGAGAAGAAATTGTTTGTTCTGTTTTGGAATTTATTTTAGTAATATTGGGTGCAGTGACATAGACAATCGTATTTCCGTAGTCACGAACCCAATTGCACGTTGTGTTATCAGAAAGTTTGAGGAGATCTCCTTCCACTGTAACTTCGATATCATTAATGAGATTCTCGCCCGTTTGCACTTCTACTTTGTGGTCTGCGCCTTCAATAAGAACGACGTTGATTCTTTTATTAACCAATAATTTTGAGAAAGTCAATCCAGTAAAAACTTTAGATTTTATGGGACCGCTCGATTTGACACAGTCGTAGGGCTTTTCGCAGCTATTGAAAAGCAGGACAACCCAAAAAAGAAAAATCATTTTTTTCATATGCAATCTTCTATAATCGAACGCCAATGGAAAACTCAGTTGCTTCTGCTAAAAATCCATGCGTTTTCACAGCAATTCCAGAGTATATTTTTGGCGTCCAATAGTACTTAATTCCCAACCGATCATAAATCGCCACATCCAAATCGAATGGTCGGTAAACGTAATATCCCAATTGTGTTTCCAAAGAAACTCTGTTGATGAATAATTCGTGACCGACGAATATGCCCACTCTTTTATAATCTGTACTTGGATCTATATTGTCATCTGGATAGGCAATAGATCGAAATTTAATATACTCTTTAATTGAAGTTGTCATAAACAATTCTGTACCGAACTGCAAAGCGCTTTTTTTACTGAGTCGTTTATCCGCATAAAAACTGAGATGATAAAATGGTTTCTGTCCACTACCAATAACAATACTTTCATTAAAACCAGAACGAAAAACGAAATTAAACTTGATTGGCTCTGTAAATTTGTTGCTAATCGAAACAGTATCCACTGTTTTAAGCTGCTTTTTGCAGAAATCATAGTTGACGCCCAAATTCACTCCATAGGTATTTAGTCCACTGTTAGGCGACTTAAATCTCCCGCTAGAATAATGGGTAAAGAAAAAACCAGCTTCCAAACCAAGTCCATCGACAATATGATCTTTCCTGAAATTCAACATAAAGTTGGTATTTCCCATATATTTAGAACCGAATGCTCTGTTCTTACTATTCTCCACTTTGTCGTATGGATTCGTAGTCATGGCGATGCCCTGCGCAATTTTGAACTGCACTTTCCTATTCAAAAAATAAAAATTATAATGTGCTCCTATCGCGTAGTTTTTGCCTAAAATCTCATTCTTAAAGTCCTGATAAATAAAATAACCTCCGTAATCTGGGTAATTATAGAGCTTTTGCCATTCCTCTTTACCATGAGTCTTTCTAGAAAAACTCAACAAAAAACCTTCAGGATGTCCCGTAATCAGATGATACAATTCTGGCGAATGCGGCATGATGTTTCCGCGTAAGAAACTTAATTCTATTGCATTGGTATCATCTAGTTGTTGACCAAAAGCAATGAAGCTAAAAAGGATAAAAAGTACACTAAATTTATTTTTCATACGCAGAGCAATGTCGCAAATATATTCTTTTTATTAGAATATCGTTTTTGCAATCGCTTTGATATTCTCAGATTTACCCATCGAATAATAATGCAATACCGGAATTCCAGCTGCTACCAAGCTTTTGCTCTGTTCAATACACCATTCAATCCCGATTTGCTTTACCGCGTCATTGTCATTGGCTTTTACTACTGCCATAATGAGATCGTCTGGTAACTCAAGGCTAAATCGATGTGGAATCAAGTTCAGTTGTTTTTTGGTCGCAATGGGCTTTAATCCTGGAATGATTGGAACAGTTATTCCGGCTGCGCGACATTTCGCAACAAAATCAAAGAACTTCTGATTGTCAAAAAACATCTGCGTGATAATATAATCCGCCCCATTTTTTATTTTCTGTTTCAAGAAGTGAATGTCACTATCTAAACTTGGGGCTTCCATGTGCTTTTCTGGATATCCGGCAACACCAATACAAAAATTAGTTCTAGAGGTATTTTGTAGATCTTCGTCTAGATAAACTCCATTGTTCAAATTGCTGATTTGCAAAACCAAATCGGTTGCATACTCATTGCCATCTTTTTCTGGTTTGAAATAGGTTTCTGTTTTCAACGCATCGCCTCGTAGCGCCACGACATTATCAATGCCCAGAAAATCCAAATCAATCAGCAAGTTCTCAGTATCTTCTTTAGTAAAGCCCCCGCACAAAATATGCGGTATCGCATCAACGCTGTATTTGTTCTGAATTCCAGCGCAAATGCCAACTGTACCTGGACGCTTTTTTACAATTTTCTTTTGCAATAATCCGCTTGGGAGCTCTTTATATTCGTATTCTTCTCGATGGTACGTCACGTCGATGAATGGTGGATTGAACTCCATTAGCGGATCTATACTATCGAAAATAGACTGAATGTTTTGCCCTTTCAATGGCGGTAAAATCTCGAACGAAAACAAGGGCTTTCCTTGCGATTTTTCTATGTGTTGGGTTACTTTCATTTTCGTTGTTGTAAGTTGTAGGTTATTAGGTTGTATGTTTTAAGTTTTCTTTGTGTTGGCTACCAACGGTCTAATTTCTATTTTTTTGGCGTTCCGGCGGATTCAAATCCTCGTTACCCGTCGGGCTTTCGGCTGCACGCGGTGCTTGCCTCTATCCCTAACGCAAATGTTGTTTTCGGAAGTAAGCTCTTGATAAACTAAGTCTAACCTACAACTTACAGCCTATATCTTTTCTAATCTGCAATATTAGGGTTGAGCCATTTCGTGGCTTGTTCTGTACTAATGCTTCTACGTTTGGCATAATCAATCACTTGATCTTCTTTGATTTTTCCTAAACCAAAATATTTACTTTCTGGATTGGCGAAATAATATCCAGACACCGAAGAAGCAGGCCACATCGCCATACTTTCGGTGAGTTTGACTCCAATTTGCTTTTCTACATCGAGTAATTTCCAGATCGTTGGTTTCTCTAAATGGTCGGGACAGGCTGGATAACCTGGTGCCGGGCGAATTCCTTTATATTCTTCTTCAATCAAATCGACTTTATCCAGATTTTCATCTGCGGCATAACCCCAAATTTCTTTGCGGACTTTTTCGTGTAAATATTCCGCAAAGGCTTCCGCCAAACGATCCGCTAGTGCTTTGACCATAATCGAGTTGTAGTCATCTAGGTTTTTCTCAAAATCCGCTGCCCATTCATCTACTCCAAAACCAGTGGTGACACAAAAACAGCCTATATAATCTTGCTTTCCAGAATCTTTCGGTGCTACAAAATCAGCTAAAGCCATGTTGAAAGCGCCTTTTGTTTTTTGAGATTGCTGGCGGAGGGTTAGGAATTTGGTTGTCGGTTGTCGGTTGTCGGATGTGATTTGCCCTTCGACTGCGCTCAGGGTGACAAGTTCGATATCGTCGTCATTGACAGTATTCGCAGGAAAAATACCATAGATGCCTTTTGCGGTCAGTCTGTTTTCTTTCAAAATTTGACTCAGCATTTCTTGCGCATCATTGTAAACTGAGGTTGCTTGTTCACCCACAACTTCATCGGTCAGAATTGCTGGATATTTTCCGAACAATTCCCACGTTCTGAAAAAAGGCGTCCAATCGATATATGGAATTAAAGTTTCAATTTCGACTTCAATTGTCTTTGAACCAATGAAGTTTGGTTTTTTGGGCGTAAAATTTTCCCAATCTAATTTCAATTTATTCAATCGCGCTTGTTCGATGGTGAGGAAATTTTTATCGCGACTTCGACTTAGATAACCTTCCCGCAATTCGTCGTATTCTGAACGAAGTGCTTGTGTATATTCTTCTTTATCTGAATTTAATAAATTTCCTGCCACAGTAACGGCACGAGACGCATCGTTTACATGCACAACGGTTTCTCTGTATTCGGGTGCTATCTTTACCGCAGTATGCGCTCTAGAAGTCGTCGCGCCGCCAATCATGATTGGTATTTTGACATTGAGTTTGTCTAGTTCTTTGGCGAGATAGACCATTTCATCTAGCGACGGCGTAATCAAACCGCTCAGTCCGATGATATCTACATTTTCTTTGATGGCCATCTCGATGATTTTCTCCGGTTGTACCATCACACCCAAATCGATAATTTCATAATTATTGCAACCCAAAACGACCGAAACAATATTTTTTCCAATATCATGCACATCGCCTTTGACGGTTGCCATTAGGATTTTTCCCGCCGACGATGATTTACCGTCTTTCTGCGCTTCGATAAATGGCAGCAAATACGCCACTGCTTTTTTCATCACTCGAGCCGACTTTACCACTTGAGGTAAGAACATTTTGCCGGATCCGAATAAATCGCCAACGACATTCATGCCTGCCATCAAATTGACTTCGATAACTTCAATGGGACTAGAAACGGAAAGTCGCGCTTCTTCAATATCAATTTCTATATATTCGTCGATGCCTTTCACTAAGGAATGTGTTAGTCTTTCCTGAATGGTTCCAGAGCGCCATTCTTGAATCGCTTTCTCATTGCTTTTAGAATCTCCTTTGACATTTTCCGCGAAATCTAGTAAACGCTCGGTGGCATCTTCTCTCCTATTCAGTAATACATCTTCAACATATTCGAGGAGATCCTTTGGAATTTCATCATACACTTCCAACATTTCGGGATTGACAATTCCCATCGTCATGCCGTTCTGGATGGCGTGATACAAGAAAACGGAATGCATGGCTTCACGCACTTTATCATTGCCACGAAACGAGAAGGAAACGTTGCTCACGCCACCGCTGACATTGGCATAGGGCAGATTCTCCCTAATCCATTTGGTGGCACTAAAGAAGTCGAGCGCATTGAGTTTGTGCTCTTCCATTCCTGTAGCGACAGGAAATATATTGGGATCGAAAATGATATCTTCGGCTGGAAAACCCACTTCATTGACCAAAATATCATAGGAACGTTTGCAAATTTCAATACGTCTTTCGTAATTGTCCGCTTGACCATGTTCGTCGAAAGCCATGATAATTACGGCAGCACCGTAACGTTTGACCAATTTAGCATGGTGAATAAAAACGGCTTCTCCTTCTTTTAGCGAAATAGAATTCACCACACATTTTCCTTGAACCACTTTCAAACCCGCTTCAATAATTTCCCATTTAGAGCTGTCGATCATCACAGGGACGCGCGAAATATCGGGTTCAGATGCAATCAGATTGAGGAATGTTGTCATGGCGTGAACTCCGTCGAGCATGCCTTCATCCATGTTGACGTCGATGATTTGCGCACCACCTTCTACTTGGTCACGCGCAACAGACAATGCTTCTTCGTAGCGTTCTTCTTTAATTAATCGGAGAAATTTACGAGAACCTGTTACATTCGTACGTTCGCCAACGTTGACGAAATTGGTTTCGGGTGTTACAATTAACGGTTCTAGACCGGAAAGTTTTAGATACTTTAATGCTGGCATTATTTTTTTTTTTTTGCCACGAATGCACGAATTATAAAAATTAAAATTCGTGCATTCGTGGCTAACTTTTATGTAATTGAATTTAATTTGTTTTCTGAAATTCGCGGCTGAAATTCTGCAGCAACTTCTGCAATTAGTTTGATATGCTCCGGCGTTGTGCCGCAGCAACCTCCAATAATATTGATTAGGTTTTCTTCTAAATATTCTCGAATTAACACTTGCATTTCTTGTGCAGTTTGGTCGTATTGTCCGAAAGCGTTGGGCAATCCAGCATTGGGATGTGCGGAAATATTTAAGGACGTATTTCTAGCCAATCTTTTGAGGTACGGCTTTAGTTGATCTGCGCCCAAAGCACAATTAAAACCTACACTTAATAAAGGAATATGCGAAATTGAAATCAGAAATGCTTCTACAGTTTGTCCAGAAAGTGTTCTACCACTGGCATCGGTAATCGTTCCGGAAACCATAATGGGAATATCGATGTTTCGTTCTTCTTTGACTTCTTCAATCGCAAATAAAGCCGCTTTGGCGTTGAGTGTATCGAAAATTGTTTCCACCAAAAGCAAGTCGCAACCACCATCGATTAAGGCTTCTACTTGTTGTTTGTAGGCGATGCGCAAATCGTCAAAAGTGACTGCACGATAACCCGGATCATTTACGTCGGGGCTCATGCTTGCGGTTCGGTTGGTGGGCCCGACAGAACCTGCTACAAATCGCGGTTTATTTGGATTTTTGGCTGTGAATTCATCTGCCACTTCACGGGCAATTTTGGCGGATTGGAAGTTCAGTTCGTAGACCAAATCTTCCAGATGATAATCTGCCATTCCGATGGTGGTACTAGAAAACGTATTGGTTTCTACGATATCGGCACCCGCTTCAAAATATTGTGCATGCACGTCTCGAATGGCAGCTGGCTGTGTAATGGAAAGTAAATCATTATTCCCTTTTAATGAATGAGGAAAATCTTTGAATCGTTCGCCTCTGAAGTCCTCTTCAGAAAAATTGTAGCGTTGTAGCATGGTACCCATGGCGCCGTCTAGAACGAGTATTCGTTTTTGAATTTCTTGTTGAATTGTTGACATATTTTTTTGCTCGCAAAGGCGCCAAGACGCCAAGTGTTGTTATGAAATCGATTGCTCTAGCCCCGATAGCAGCGGTTATCCTTTTGTGCTGTTTTTCAGCGCAAAAGATAGTAGCGAATAGCGGGATTAGCTACTGAAATAAATTCAGCATAAATCCTAAAAAATAAAAATGTTATCAAAAAATGAGAGGAAAATTCTCGTGGTTATCTGTCCAAACTTACGCTTGGTAGAATGTAGCACCTTCTTTATGGTAAAGGGTTGCTAAGCTTTCGACGGGTCTAATCCCTCTGGCTTTCGTGATAACAATCAATAAGATTAAGAACAGCGCAAAGTACGAGAATAGAATTCGCTTTTGCAACTGCTTTTTGAAAAATAAATGCGATAACGTTGTAGTTGATGTTGATATTAGTGTTTTAATTTCAAAAAAAAAGTCCTTGTTTATGCCAAGGACTTTTTCGTGTGTAGTAGTAATTTTATCTCTTAATTACTTTAGTTGTTCCGGTTCCTTGCGCTGTTGTAATTTTCATAAAATAAACGCCAGCATTCAAGTCTGCCATATTAATTTGACTTGTCATTCCTTTTACTTCTCTGACAGTGCGACCGTTTATATCGGTCATTTGCATTGCAATGATTTCAACCTCAGAATTATTGGCAATATTAAGAACATTAGAGGCGGGCGTTGGCCAAACGGTAAAATTACCTTTAAAAAATTCGCTTGTCGCTAGTAAAGTTCTATTGATTGTTAGTGCATCAATCCAAATTGCATTTCCATTGGCGCCAGTGGGTCCTCCGTTGGTAACAAAATATCGAAACGCTAATTTACATTCGGTTTCTGTAGGCAATCCTTCAACTGTGTATAGCACCTCTGTCCATGTCACTGGATAAACTGACGGAGTTAAATTTGGATTTACTGTTGCGGCGATTGTTGTAAAACTTCCTAAATCTGTGCTTCCCGTAGATGGAACAACAGAGGTCTCTCCGTCTGTACTTAAGCGGAATTCCAAACGATCAGGAATGGTGCTAAAGTTACTTCCTGCTCGGGTATAGAATTTTATGACGTCGCCATCTTTCAGGCTGATAGTCGGAGTAATAAGCCAATTGCTAATGGTACCGGCTGAACCAGCAGCTACACTATTATAATTGACAGAAGCATAGGAAGTGGAACCTCCATTAAATCCTGTTCCGAATGCACTCACGTTTCCTTGTTGCCAATTAGAGGTCCCGACGGGTTGGCTTTGATTGGTTCTTATCCAAGTGGCTGGAAAAACGTCAAAATTTTCTGTGAATAGCGTTTGTGCTTGGAGCACCCCAAAACTTAAAAATAAAAAGAGGTTAAGTAGGTATTTTTTCATTATTGATTGATTTAAAATTTTCACAAATATTCAAAAAAAAACCTGACTCTTTTCAGAATCAGGTCTTTTTATTTATGAGCTAGAATTATTTTTTGATAATTTTAGTAGTTCCAGTTCCTTCGTTAGAAGTTACTTTAACGAAATAAAGTCCAGCGTTTAATTCGCTGATGTTGATTTGATCAACCATTCCTTTTACTTCTTTTATAGTACGTCCGTTCAAATCTGTAATTTGAATAGACTCTATTGTAGAAGTAGCTTTGTTAGCAAAATTTACAACTGTAGAAGCAGGATT
>JBIKRP010000407.1:0-2588 GCA_044349145.1 Flavobacterium sp. | reverse complement strand
TTATAAAAATTATTGCTAAAGCCAAAGTGTATAGTCCCAGATTGCCTTCTGTTTTCTTACCCCAATTAAACAAATTGGAATATGCGGCTTTTCAAGAAAAGATTCGAAAATTTCCAGGATTTTATATACAGAAGCGGTCATTGCGTGATTATCAGGTAAAATTTGGCGCCAATGTCTTCGGATTTATTACCCAAGCCAATGAAAAAACTATTGAAAAAAATCCGTATTATAATAGTGGCGACTTACTGGGAAAACAAGGCGTTGAGGAGAGTTACGAAATTACATTACGAGGAATAAAAGGAGTAAAATATATTCAAAAGGACAAATACAATCGGGAAATTGGTTCGTATAAAGAAGGGAAATATGACACTATTGCCGTTCAAGGAAAAGACATTCACCTTTCCATTGATGCGGAACTTCAAAAATATGGAGAGGAATTGATGATAAACAAACGAGGTGGAATTGTAGCAATAGAACCGAAAACGGGGGAAATTCTGGCATTAGTTACCGCTCCGTCCTACGATCCTGCAATTTTAGTAGGAAGACAACGATCTAAAAATTATACGAAATTATACCGAGATTCCATTGCCAAACCGCTATATGATAGAGGATTGTTAGCAGAGTATCCTCCGGGTTCCCCATTTAAGATCTTGACCGGTTTGATTGCGCTTCAAGAAAAAGTTATTGACGAACAAACAACAGTATATTGCCGACATGGTTTTAGTTATGCAAGAGGCCGTTTTATGAAATGTCACTGCCATGGAGGTGCGCAACAATTGCATCGCGGGATTTATGAATCCTGCAATGCTTATTTCGGAACGGTTTATATGAAAACTATAAATAAATACTTGCGCCCTGCAGACGGCGTTGATGTTTGGAGCAGACACTTAAAAAGTTTTGGCCTTGGTGAATTTATGGGATATGACTTACCAACAGGACGCCGAGGAAAAGCACCAACCTCAAAAACATACAAAAAAATATATCCAAATGGTGGATGGAGAAGCACGGCAATCGTCTCTAATGCTATCGGGCAAGGTGAAGTATTGATGACGCCAATTCAACTCGCAAATATGATGGCGGCTGTTGCAAATCATGGTTTCTACTATACTCCTCATATCATCAAATCGATTAAAGGGGAAGTTATTGATAAAAAATATAGAACCAAGCATATGACAACCGTGGAAAGGAAGTACTTTCAACCTGTCATAGATGGCTTGTTCGATGTTTATAATTTAGGTACCGCTCATGCACTACAAGTGGAAGGAATTGAGATATGTGGAAAAACGGGAACCGCTGAGAACTTTGCGAAAATTAATGGTAAGCGAGTAAAATTGCAAGACCATTCTATTTTTGTGGCATTTGCACCTCGGAACAATCCAAAAATTGCGATTGCCGTATTGGTTGAAAACGGATACTGGGGCGCGCGCTGGGCTGGCCCTATCACAAGCTTGATGATTGAAAAATATCTGAAAAAGAAAATTACACGTACCGATTTAGAAAAACGAATGCTCGAGGGAAGCTTACAGGGAGAATATGCTAAATATACCGGCAAGAAAGAAGTAGATAGTTTATTACTCAAACCAAAAGTTCTGACTCCTGAAGAAGCTACTGAAAATTAATTGAGATGAAAAACCAAAGTGTAACCAATAATCTGGATTGGATCAGCGTAATTATTTATATCGTATTGGTCATCATGGGTTGGTTAAATATCTATTCTTCTTCTTTATCGTTGTCGGACGAACCTTTTACTTTAGATCTAACACAGTTTTATGGCAAGCAGCTCTTAAGTATAGCTCTAGCGATTCCACTTATATTCGTCGTGCTTTCTGTTGACGGAAAATTTTATGAGAAATTTTCTAGTATTATCTATATTATTGGTTTGCTATCATTAGCGGGATTGTTTGTTTTTGGTAAAACAGTAAAAGGACAAGCCAACTGGTATTCTTTTGGTGCCTTTGGTTTACAGCCTTCCGAATTTGTTAAGGCGGCAACTTCATTGGCATTAGCGAAGTATCTCAGTGATGCACAGGTTAATCTGAAGGATGTGAATAGACAAATTCAAGCTTTGGGAATTATCTTTCTGCCCGTCCTATTGATTGTCGTGCATGATCCGGGAAGTGCTTTAATCTTTATGGTGTTTTTCTTTGTTTTGTATCGTGAAGGTTTGCCTCCTTGGTATTTATGGACTGGATTAATTGCTATTGTTATTTTTGTTTTGTCCTTAATACTTCAACCTTGGGCGGTCATTCTAATTGCATTTGCTGTTACTTTATTTACATACTATCGCAGTCGAATTATTGACAGAAATATTCTTGCCAGCGCAATTGCCATGGTACTTATTTCAGGATTTGTTTTCTCTGTTGATTATGTCTTTGAGTCGGTTTTTAAACAACACCATAGGGACCGTTTTAATATTCTTCTTGGCAAAGAGGTTGACATGAAAGGTATTGGCTACAACACCAATCAGTCTGAAATTGCTATTGGCTCTGGAGGATTTTTTGGAAAAGGATTTCTAGAAGGAACGCAAACCAAAGGTGGATTCGTCCCTGAACAGCACACCGACTATATTTTTACCACTGTTGGAGAAG
>JBIKRP010000406.1:0-2596 GCA_044349145.1 Flavobacterium sp. | reverse complement strand
TTTACCAACCTTGATGTTTACCTCGAATTAGAAAAAAAACAAAAAAGTATTGCGCTACTGTGTGGTCATTACGCGAGTTATGAATGGGCGGTTTCAATGAATTTCTATATCAACCACAAGGGAATCGGTATTTACAAACGTATTGCGAATAAGTATTTTGACAAGCTGGTTCAAGATATACGTTCTCGATTTAAAGCACATTTGGTCACGACTAAAGAAACGATTCCAACCATCAGTAAGAATTTTCGAGACAAAACACTTTGTGTCTATGGATTTGCAAGCGATCAATCTCCAAAGATTTCGTCTACATATCATTGGGGAAAATTCATGGGAATTGAAGTTCCTATGCACACTGGTGGCGAAATGCTTGCAAAAAAATACGATATGAATGTGATTTTTTTGAGAACCAAGAAAGTAAATCGCGGTTTCTACGAAGCGAGCTTCGAAGTCTTGAGCGAAAACGTCAAAGAAGTTCCAAATTATGAAATTACCGATAAATTTATGACGTTGGTAGAACAACAGATATTGGAAGCACCAGAGTACTACTTATGGACACACAAGCGCTGGAAACACCAACGGTAATTTATTTTGAATTTTGACTGCTAAATTTTTAATGAACCTAAAATTCAAAATTACCTTATAATCGAAACCATTTCGTTACCAAATCTTTCTCAAAAGACTTCGCATTTTGATGCATGAATTCATTAGAGTTCTTATTGTAGTTGTAGTCTCTACCCCACTCCTGATGATGCTTCGCCACCTCTTTGATACTGGCGCATACATAGGCAATTTCAGCATTGGTTGTCGTTGGATGAATCGACATTCGAATCCAACCTGGCTTTTGAATCAAATCGCCTGAATCGATTTGACATACTAAATGATGGGAAGTGGCTTCATCAACATTCAACAAATAATGGCCGTATGTTCCTGCACAACTGCAACCGCCTCGAGTTTGAATACCAAAACGGTCATTCAACATTTTTACCCCTAAATTAAAATGCAAGTCGTCTATATAAAAGGAAATCACACCCAATCGGTCGTGATGTTGTCCCGCCAAAATCTTGATGTTGGGAACAGATTCCAATTCAGAAAAAACGTAGTCTACGATTTCGTGTTCTCGCTTCAAAATGTTCTCAATGCCCATTTCCTCCTTCAATTGAATTGCTAATGCCGTTTTGATGGCTTGCAAAAATCCTGGTGTTCCGCCATCTTCGCGATCTTCAATATTGTCGATGTATTTGTGTTCACCCCAAGGATTGGTCCACGAAACCGTCCCACCACCCGGATTATCCGGCACCATATTGCGATACAATTTTTTATTAAATACCAAAACACCTGTCGTTCCTGGTCCACCTAAGAATTTATGTGGAGAAAAGAATATCGCATCCAAGTAACTTTCCGCATCTTCCGGATGCATGTCAATTTTTACGTAAGGCCCAGAACACGCAAAGTCAACGAAGCACAAACCGTTGTTTTGATGCATGATTTTAGCCACTTCGTGATACGGCGTACTGATTCCTGTAACATTGGAACAAGAGGTAATAGACGCGATTTTAATGGTTCGATCTTGATATTTGCTCAATAAACTTCTAAAATTATCCAAACAAAATAAACCTTTTTCACAGGCTGGAACGATAACGACATCCGCAATCGTCTCCAACCACGAGGTTTGATTAGAATGGTGTTCCATGTGAGAGATAAAAACAATCGGCTTGTCTTCTTGTGGCACTTTCGTATAGGCTTTCAAATTCTCAGGAACTTTCAATCCTAAAATACGTTGAAATTTATTGACAACACCGGTCATTCCAGTTCCATCGGTAATCAAAACATCGTCGCTATTCGCATTGACATGATGCTTGATGATATGCCGCGCTTCGTGATACGCTAAGGTCATCACAGTGCCAGAGACCGTAGTTTCAGTATGAGTGTTGGCGACGAACGAACCGAACTCGTTCATCATCTTTTCTTCAATTGGTCGGTACAATCTGCCACTCGCTGTCCAATCCGTATAGATGATTTTTTTCGTTCCAAATGGCGATTCGAATTCTTGATTGATACCTATAATATTATCGCGATATTGCTTAAAATAACGTTCTAATTCTGTTGGTAATGTGATTGAATCGTTGGTAATCATGGTAGTTGAATTTGGATTCAAAGATACATGTTTTTTGGTTTTTAGGAGTATCCAAGAACCGTTGATTATTGTCGACCGATATGCCGGATTTAAAGACCGCAAAAAAATCTAACAATCTTACAGTCTTAAAATCTTAAAATCTTACAGTCTTAATAAAATCTTACAGTCTTAAAATCTTACAGTCTTAAAGTCTAACTAAATCCCCGCAACAGCCTTAATCTCGTCAATAATTCTCAACGCCAATTGATCTGCTGCTACTTGCGTCGGCGCTTCCGTATAAATACGAATAATCGGCTCGGTATTGGATTTTCTTAAATGAACCCATTCGGTTGCAAAGTCAATTTTTACTCCGTCAATGGTTGTAATATCTTCATTCTTGTATTTTTCAGTCATCGCTTCTAAAATCGCATCCACATCAATCTGCGGTGTCAATTCGATTTTGTTCTTACTCATGTAATATTG
>JBIKRP010000057.1:0-9094 GCA_044349145.1 Flavobacterium sp. | reverse complement strand
GAATGTTTCCTGTGTTTTTGAAATCCGCTTGCTCAGGTCGTTCCGTTACCATATTCAGATTAATATCGATGGGCGCTCCGACTAGTTTTGAATACGGAGAAGATTGCAGTAAGACTGTTTTTTTAATGTCGTTTTTCAAGACTTCGATACCGTTGGTGAACTCAAATTTAAGTGCATCGACATTCGACACAATCGGGTTTTTCCCTGCCGGATAAACCAATGGTGAATAGAACCACGGATATTGCGTGTATTGTGTGGCGCTGCCTTTTTCGCCCGTAGCAAGCGCTATTGGCGTTGCCATGACATCTTTGACTAGTGTTGGATTGATTCGAAAGCCGTACTTAAAGAACTGATCGTTTAGATTTAAGTCGAAAGGATAGGCTAATGTTGCTCCAGCATCGTTATATAGACTGTCCATTTCGATGTTGACTTGGTCAATGAGCCACAGTGTTTTTCCGCTGTTCATTACGAACTGATCCAACACTAATTTCTCTTCATCGGAAAATTTTTCTGTCGGTTTTGCAATGATGGCTAAGTCGTACTTTTTGAGATAGGCTAGACTTTCATTCGGTTTTTTTGCTACAGAATCTAAGGTAAAAGTGCCGATGAAATAATTTTCGCGTACTTGCTTGATAAAATCCGCCATTTGAAGATCATGCAATTCTCCATTTCCTTTAATCACAGCGATTTTTTTCTCTTTTGCTTTTGCAATGGTGTTGAAAGCATTGGCGAAAGCGTATTCTAGATGTTGCACCGAACTTACTACTTTTTCAGCGGTAGAAGCGCCCATGATATTCTTGAGTAATGGCACTTTGGTACTTCGACCGTTATAGGTTGCGATGGCCCACGGAAAAACCACTTCTTGCGTTTGCTTGCCTTTGTCTTCGACGGTAACGTTTACGGGCGTTAGACCGCGTTCTAAGAATGATTGAATGATGGTGTCACGCTCTTCCTCATTTTCGATGGGGTTGACAAATTGAAAGGTAATATTTTTGTTATACGCTTTAAATTCTTCTAGGATTTGTTGCGTTTCGGTTTGCAGTTTTTTGAATTCTCCAGGGAATTGTCCTTTTAAAAAAACATCGATGATGAGCGGTTCTTTGACCTCTTTGAGAATTTCTAAAGAAGTTTTGGAAAGTGTATACCGCTGATCTTGAGTTAAATCAAAACGGTAGAAGAACTGACTTCCGATGCCATTGATCAATATCAAAATGGCTAGCGTAAATAGTACGGTTTTGAAGTTTTTGTTGTTGACTGTTACCATTAGTTCCGTAGCGATTTTAATTTGAAAACAGTGAAAGACAAAAAGGCAATGGTAATGCTGGAAAAATAAATAACATCTCTGGTATCGATAACACCTCGGCTCATACTTTTGAAATGGCTGTTCATGCCCAAAGAAGTAATGGCATTTTCAAAATTGGGGAAATAAGTTGCCAATCCATCGAAGGCGAAGTATAAAAAGAAACACAAGAAAACGGCTAGGATAAACGCTACGATTTGATTTTCTGATAGGGTGGATGTAAAAATGCCAATAGCAGCATAAGCCGCAATGACAAATAAAAGTCCAAAATAGGAACCCAATGTACTTCCCAAGTCGATGTTTCCGACTGGCATTCCGTAGCTATATAAAATATAAACATATAAAATCGTTGGTACTAAAGCGAGTAGAATCAGAATTACGGCTGCCAAAAACTTCCCGTTGACAATTTGCCAAAGACTAATTGGTTTGGTAAAAAGCAATTCTAAGGTGCCTTGTTTTTTCTCATCTGAGAAGCTTCGCATGGTCACAGCGGGAATGAGGAAAAGGAAAACGAGTGGGGCGATGGTAAAAAATGGACTCATATCGGCAAATCCGCTATTCAAGATATTATAGTCTCCTTCGAAAACCCACAGATATAAACTGCAAATAATCAAAAACACGGCGATAACCAGATAACCGATTGGAGCGCCGAAAAAAGATTTTATTTCTTTTAAAAGGATGGCTTTCATTTGTTGTTTATTCGTTTAATCGTTGATTTGTTAAATCGTTTAATCGTTTAATCGTTTAGTTGTTGCATCGTTACGAATCGTAATTCTTAGCTTTTCTTCGGTTAAAGATTGCCAAAGGTATGATTATAAGTATAAAATAAATAATGCTGTAAAAGATTCCTATGAAAGGAGCCATTGCAAGTCCAGTGTCGTGACTTGCGTTTTCGACGGCTTGTCTTGATGCAGGTGTAATTTCTTCGTTATCTATGAATCCGTTTCCATCTAAATCGAAAGATTCCAGTTCTCTTTTTGTTAGAAATTTTATGATAATTACCATTCCAATAATGGAAACATAAAAAAAGAGTGTTGAAAAAAATGCGATTGCGAAATTATTGAGTCGATTGTTGTAGTATTTTCTATTCCAATAGGCTAATAAAAAAACAAATAAAAATTCAAAAGCTAAAAACGAAAGATATTGTATCATTCCACTTGGATATTACAATTATATAAGATTCACAATTGGCTATTTCAAGCTAACTAATTTGTCGACGCTCCAAGCCTCTGGTTTAGCATTGAATAGTTTCTTGGTAAACGTCCATACATCATAAAACAATTCTGACCGTCTATAATTTTCAAGATCATCTTCAGTTTCCCAATAGCTATAAGTAAAGAAAATACACGGATCATTTTTATCCTGGTACAGTTCTAAGAAACGGTTTCCCTCGGCATTTCGTATTTTGGTTTTCATGGTTTCGAAGTTTTCCAAAAACGCTGGAATGTTTTCTTGGTGAAAGCTCATTTTTACAATGCGTACAAACATAATAGATTTAAGATTTACGATTAAAGAGTATTTGTTTACAGGAAGTTGACGGTAATTGTATCGCGATATCCCAATCCTAAAAGGCTGGAAGCGCTTCCTACACGCATCGGATTGCTTCTAAAAATGGCAATTTCTAAAAAACCTGCTTCGTTAAAAATAGCGAGCTTGTCGCCTTCATAATTCTTCAACGCATAATTCGTGCTTTTAGAAATATCCGAATATTTTGCCCAAATATTTTTGATAGGATTTGATTTTTTTTGACTTTTTCCTTGCAATAATGGGATTTCGTAGGGTCGTCCTTTCGCAATTTCAAGGAATAACTTTTTTGTAATATTCGTGACGACATTTCCGAAGTGGTCGATATAAATCACATTGCCTTTGATTGCGCTTTTATCACTAGATACAATTGGTTGCAATTCGGTAACTTGTTTTAGTGTCTGGATTTCTTTACCAATCACGTTCAATAGACCACCTTTAGCAAGATGACAAGCAACGGTGATTAGCACATCAGCGTCGGTTGCATCAGTAGGTAAACGATCATGAATGGTAATAGCGACTAATTTCTGCGGCGTTTGATGTTGCAAAAGCATCGTTAATATGCCATTATCCGCGCCAATAAAATAATGGTCATTCCATTGCATGGCGATATGTTGGTTTTCCTTATTGAATTCTGCATCGACACCAATAAAATGAACTGTTCCTTTGGGAAAGTGACTGTAGGCAGCGCCAATAATGTAGCTCGCTTCAGAAGTATTAAATGGATCAATATCGTGAGAAATATCGATGATATTCGCGTCGGCAAATTCTGAAATTATTTTTCCCTTCAATGCACCTACAAAATGATCTTTTAAGCCGTAATCCGTCGTAAGTGTAATTATTGACATAAAATTGTTTATAAATAAAAAGAAAACCGAACTAAAAACTCACTAAATTTGGATGCAAAGCTACTAATTATAGTTATTATTTTTAACTTAATACTACTTCAATTTGAACGAAAGAATTATTGAACTCGATGATATTGCTCCAAAAGATTTCTGGGGCGCCCAAGACGCCCATCTTGAAACCATAAAAAAATACTATCCCAAACTAAAAATTGTAGCGCGAGGCACAACACTTAAGGCCTTTGGAGAGAAAGAAGTTCTGGATGAGTTTGAAGTTCGATTCAATCGCTTAATGCAACATTTCACAAGATATAATCGCATTGATGACAATGTCATTGAACGTGTGATTCAAAGCAATTCCCAGGACGAGCAGCGTATGCCCGATCATGAGAAGATCTTAGTACATGGTTTGGGTGGTAAAATTATCAAAGCCATGACGCCGAATCAGCAATTGCTGGTGGATTGCGTGAATAAAAACGATATGGTATTTGCAGTTGGTCCAGCAGGAACTGGTAAAACGTATACTGGAGTCGCTATGGCGGTGAAAGCACTAAAGGAGAAGCAAGTTAAAAGAATCATTCTCACTAGACCAGCCGTTGAAGCAGGAGAAAATCTTGGTTTTTTGCCTGGTGATATGAAAGAAAAGCTCGATCCGTATATGCAACCATTGTATGATGCATTAAGAGATATGTTGCCACCGCAGACTTTGGAAGATTATATCTTAAAAGGCATTATTCAGATTGCGCCATTGGCATTTATGCGTGGAAGAACATTAGACAATGCTTTTGTTATTTTAGATGAAGCACAAAACACGACGCATTCTCAAATGAAGATGTTTTTGACACGTATGGGGAAGAATGCGAAGTTTATGATTACTGGAGATCCTGGACAAGTAGATTTACCTAGACGAACGATTTCAGGCTTGAAGGAAGCGATATTGGTGCTGAAAGATGTTGAGGGAATTAGTATTATTTACTTGGATGATAAAGACATTGTTCGCCATCGTTTGGTGAAAAAAGTGATTGACGCTTATAAACAGATTGAGAATAATGATTAAAGTCTTTTTTTTTGTTACCTAAGTTTAGTGTTTCAAACTGAAAAACTTAGAAGAACAAGTTCTTTAGATCTAAATAGGTGAGCTTTAAGGGTCCTTTTATATTCAAGTGTTTTTCGTTATCGATTAGACGGTTTCCGTCATAGACGAAATAGTATTCGTTGTCGATTTTTTGAATATCTATATGGTGCATTCCTGCATTGAATTCCTTAATTTCAGTAGAAGGTTGAAGGAATAAGTTTTTAGTCTTTTTAATCTTATAATTACCATTTTTTGTAGCAACCTCATAGAGAGAGAGGCCATACCCATAGCCATTTGTGCAATTTTGAAGCGGCAGCAATAACTTTTTTTTGTAAGGTATGAATCGTCCGCCGCAACGCGCTTCGGAACCAATGATCATAATGGGGTCTTCATGCAATTTCCAAGAACCGAAAAGTGAGTCCGCTTTATACAAATACAAATGCCAATCTTTGTCACAAACTGCCATGATATTTAGCGTATCAGAAAGAAATATTGTAGGATCTGCATATTCTACATTTTTTATCAAGGTATCACAAACACTCCACTGAAAAGGAAACTTTTTCGCTTTGTAGAGCAAAACAGAAAAAGCCCTTTTGCTTTCTGGAATCATATAATAGTCATTTTTATACTTAAACACTTGCGGATAGGACAAATGGAACGGCTCTTTTAGAACTGTTCCTCTATATTTATAATTGACTCCATCGGTAGAAGTTAATAAGCCTATTTCAGCTACTGAATTCAATATTTGATGTTCAAAGAAAATATAGAAAGTATCCTTCACTTTCAAAAAAAAGGGATCTGCCAAAAATTTCGTTTTCGAATTATTTTCTTTTAGTTTTTCTAATGAATAAACGGTATTCTTGCGAAGATTAATTCGATCAGGAAAATTCGCTGAAGATCCAAAACCAATTGACCATGGTCCAGCATTTTTGCGAAAAAAAGGTGTTCGATAATTAATAATTGCGATAACTATGATAGAAGTTATTGAAATAAAAACCATCCATTTTTTCATTGTACTTATTTTTTTGCTTACTAATAGTTTACTAAGCTGTTTGATTTATTGACTTCCGTTCTTTATTATTTATATTTGTAGTACTATTAAACTACAACGATACAAAAAAAATGAATACCATCTCAACAACCCAATTCAATTTTCCCAATCAAAAATCTGTTTACAAAGGTAAAGTCAGGGAAGTTTATAACATCAATAACGAGTACTTGGTCATGATTGCTACCGATCGGCTTTCAGCCTTTGATGTAGTCTTACCAAAAGGAATTCCCTATAAAGGACAGATTTTGAATCAAATTGCAACCAAGTTTATGGATTTGACCAAAGACATCGTCCCTAATTGGCTGATTGCTGCGCCAGATCCCAATGTTGCCGTGGGTTATTTGTGTGATCCGTTTAAAGTAGAAATTGTCATTCGGGGTTATTTATCGGGTCATGCCGCTCGCGAATATGCTGCTGGGAAAAGAATGTTGTGTGGTGTTTCGATGCCCGATGGACTGAAAGAAAATGATCGATTGCCCAATCCCATAATTACTCCAACGACAAAAGCAGCTAATGGAGAACACGACGAAGACATTTCGAGGGAAGCTATACTTTCAAGAGGAATTGTTTCGGAAGAAGATTATGTCGTTTTAGAAAAATACACCAGAGCTTTGTATCAGCGTGGAACTGAAATTGCCGCCAGTCGTGGCTTAATCTTGGTGGATACGAAATATGAATTTGGTAAAACGAAATCGGGTGAAATTGTGTTGATTGACGAAATCCACACGCCTGATTCTTCTCGTTATTTTTATAAAGATGGTTATCAAGACCGGCAGGATAGAGGAGAAGATCAAAAACAACTGTCAAAGGAATTTGTGCGACGTTGGTTGATTGAAAATGGATTTCAGGGAAAAGAAGGACAGAAAATTCCAGAAATGACGGATACTTATATTGCATCTGTTTCAGACAGATATATTGAACTCTATGAAAATATACTAGGTGAGCCATTTGTAAAAGCAGATGTTACAAATATTCAAAAGAGAATAGAAAACAATGTTTTGGACTACTTCAAAATAACCTAGTTTCAAAAAATTATAAACGACTTCATTATGAAACCGCATTTCAATTTGATTTGCGGTTTTTAACCTTGAGAAAATATTACTAAACCACTACTGGTCAAATTCAGTAGTGGTTTAGCTAATTTTCACATACATCAAATAAATTCCTAAAATTATTAAGACAAAATGCTGTAATTTATTTGAAATAAGAAAAAGTTTCTTCGTTTTCTAGTTTTAAGATGGTTTCATAAATTAGTTTGATGACGTTTTCGACATCTTCTTTATGGACCATTTCGACCGTGGTGTGCATATAGCGCAATGGCAACGAAATTAAAGCCGAAGCCACCCCGCCGTTACTATAAGCAAAAGCATCGGTATCGGTGCCGGTTACTCTGGAAGACGCCAATCGTTGGAATGGAATCTTGTTGTCTTCGGCCGTTTTTAGAATTAATTCTCGAAGATTGTTTTGCACTGCAGGCGCGTAAGTAATTACGGGACCTTTTCCGATTTTGGTTTCGCCTTCGATTTTCTTATCAATCATTGGCGTAGTTGAATCGTGACAAACATCCGTTACAATCGCAACATTTGGATTGATGGTCTTGGTAATCATTTCGGCACCTCGAAGACCTACTTCTTCTTGAACAGAATTGGTAATGTATAAACCAAATGGTAATTTTTTCTTGTTTTCGTGTAGTAACCGAGCCACTTCAGCGATCATAAATCCGCCCATGCGATTGTCTATGGCACGGCAAACAAATTTGTTTTCGTTTAGAATCATAAATTCGTCAGGGTAGGTGATAACACAGCCCACATGAACGCCTAATTCATCAACTTCTACTTTCGTCGCGCAGCCGATATCAATAAAGATATTGTCTAATCGCGCTGGTTCTTCTTTTCCACGATTTCTTGTATGAATCGCAGGCCAGCCGAAAACACCCTTTACAATACCTTTTTTGGTATGGATGTTCACGCGTTTGGACGGCGCAATTTGATGATCAGAACCGCCATTACGAATAACGTATATGAGTCCATCATCGGTAATATAATTGACATACCACGAAATTTCATCAGCGTGTCCTTCGATGACTACTTTATATTTTGCGTCTGGATTTATTACACCAACTGCTGTTCCGTAGGTATCTGTAATGAAAGTATCTACGAATGGCTTTATATAATCCATCCATATTTTTTGGCCTCCCGCTTCGAAACCGGTAGGAGAGGCGTTGTTCAAATAGTTTTCTAAAAAGGTTAGAGAAGATTTTTTCAGTATTGATTTTGTACTCATCGTTGTTTTTTTGGCTAATTTATAAATTTGGCATTACAGTTGTAAGTTTAATGTATAATTTTGACCCATAAAATTTCTATTATGATGTTCAATCCATTCTTTTTTATCGCTTTATTTTTCGCTATGGTCGGTCATGCGCAGATTATTGAGCAAGAGACTACTAAAATGGGGTATCAAGTAAAAGATACCGATACGCTTTCCGAACCGATTCAGTTGCATGAAATTACGGTTTATAGAGACAATATGGATCCAGAGACCAAAAAACAATTTCTTTTACTTCGCAACAGAGTTTATAAAGTGTATCCTTACGCTCGAGTAGGTGCCGAGCGTCTTAAGATTTTGAATCAGAACATGGCTGCTTTAAAGACTGAAAAAGAAAAACGGAAATACTTCAAAATTGTTGAGGATTATATGGAGAAAGAGTTTTCTTCTAGATTAAAAAAACTTTCCCGAAAGCAAGGACAAATTTTAGTCAAGTTGATTGCACGTCAAACAGGATTTACTTCCTACGAATTAATTAAAGATTACAAAAGTGGCTGGAAAGCTTTTTGGTCGAATGCTACAGCAAGAGTTTTTGATATTCGACTCAAAGCGAAGTATGCACCCTATGAAGTCAATGAAGATTTTCTAATAGAATCGATTTTATACCGTGCTTTCAATAGCGGCCGACTAGTTCCACAAGAAGCAGCGACTCCAATAGATTATGATGAATTGTCAGATTTCTGGGAAGCCAAGGCAAAGGAAATCAATAAATAAATTTATTTTATTTGAAATGAGTTTGTTACCGTAAAAAAAGTACTTTTGCGTGGTAAAAAACTTTTTTTATGAGAAAATTATACTTCGTTTTAGCTACTATTTTGATTGTTGGTTCTGTAAATGCCAATGTAATTACAGGTAATTTTAGTATTTGCTTACCTGGTCCTAATACAACACAATTGTCTGCATCATTGCCTCCAGCGCCAATTACAGCGACTACTCCGTGGTTTTCATTAAATCCGGCGGTGGCTACAATCAGT
>JBIKRP010000405.1:0-2597 GCA_044349145.1 Flavobacterium sp. | reverse complement strand
GCGTTGATTCAGAAGTGATGATGATGAAAGAAGAAGATTTAGAAATGAAATATTATCTATCTCCTACATCACAAATTGAAAATACTAGAGTTAAAATAGTCATTGAACATAACCTTGTCGATAATCCCGTATTGTTGGAGATGATTAAAGAGGATTTAGTGTTTAATGATTTTAAAGGAAGTAATCAAGGTACTAACTTTACCGCTACAAAAGAGCAATACGAAACGTTTTTAGATTTGGCTAATTCTAATGCTACCAATGCTTATCAAATAATAAAGGACCGTTTAGATACTAAAAGCGTAAACTCCTATATTGCATTCTTGCATTCATTTCTAAAGAAACACAACATTGCCCCAACGGATGAACGTATTAGTTTAAATATCCGTGAGAAAAAAAACAGGCTTGTATTTTTAATCGGACGAAGGTATTGCCTGAGTATTGAATTAAAAAACAAAAAATCATTAATCTCTTTTATAGCAAAAGAAATAATTACTCCTGAGAATGGGGTTTTTCACAATCAAAATGGAGAGGTTGAATCTTATTGGAACCATGTTGATTCAATTGAGGAGCATGAAGATGCTATTGAAGAAGGCTTTTTGATTGAGTTGGCTCGCGAAGCGAAATGCCCTTTTAGAAAATATAGAAATCAAGATTTTATCAATGACGTTTACCAAATAAAACAAAGTGCTATGGCAACGAAATCACCTGAAGCAAACTTTCCTTTAAATCAAATACTATACGGCCCGCCAGGAACCGGAAAAACCTACACACTCCAGAATAAATACTTTGACCAGTTTACCATCAATGAATCTTCAGTCACGAGAGAGCAGTATTTGGAACAAATTGTTGCTGATTTAAATTGGTGGCAAGTAATTAGTATAGCGGTTTTAGACATTGGTGTAGCTAAAGTAAATGACATATTTGATCATGAATTCGTAAAAATAAAAGCTTCGCTATCGTCATCCAAAACAATACGTCCCACTATTTGGGGTCAGTTGCAAAGTCATACGGTTTTAGATTGTCCGAACGTCAACGTTTCCAATCGCTCTGAGCCCTTGTATTTTAATAAAAACGAAGCATCCGAATGGACTATCGATAATGAACTAGTGAAGCAGTATTACCCAGAAGCCATAGAATTATTAGCTTCTAGTAAAAACTATACTCCAGAGATAGGGGCAACAATTAAAAATTATGAGTTTATTACCTTTCATCAATCTTTTAGTTATGAAGATTTTATAGAAGGCATTAAACCCAAAATGGATGATGGCGATAATGATATCGCATATGAAATAAAAGATGGCGTGTTCAAAAAACTATGTTTGAAAGCAGAAGCCGACCCAACAAATCCATACGCATTGTTTATAGACGAAATTAACAGAGGAAATGTATCGGCTATTTTTGGTGAGCTCATCACCCTTATTGAAGAAGATAAACGACTCGGGGCAGAAAACGAATTGCGAGTGAAATTGCCTTATTCTAAGAAAGATTTTGGTGTTCCTCTAAACTTATATATCATAGGCACTATGAATACCGCAGACCGCAGTGTAGAGGCTTTGGATACCGCATTAAGAAGACGTTTTTGTTTTGAGGAACTGTTACCTAATACGAGCTTACTGCAAAACCGAAAATTTAACGATTTTAACTTGCAAGAAGTTCTGGAAACCATCAATGATCGTATCGAAGCATTGTTGGATAGAGACCACACCATAGGTCACTCCTATTTTATGAAAGTGTCGAGTAATGATACCAAAGCGTTACAAAGTGTTTTTGAAAATAATATCATCCCATTGTTACAGGAATATTTTTATCATGATTATGAAAAGATAGCTCTAGTCCTTGGAGAAGGATTTGTTTCGTTGCGTACTGAAAAAGAAACGCAAATCCGTTTTGCTAGTTTCAGTAAAGAAACACTTGAAAGACCTGAAAGCACTAGACGCTTTGAATTGATAAAGAATATTACACAAATAGAATCCGTAGTTGTGCAATTGTTGAACCGTGCTTAAAACTTCCCATAAAATACAAGTTTTTGAACATCAAACCCTCTATTATGGTCGGGAATACAAAGGTGTGCTCTTTAAAGAAACGCATTTTCAAGCCCTAGTGAAACTGAATGATTTACATAACAGTCAGTATTTTACCATAGTTCATAAAGGGATAAAATTCAAACAATATGTTGGGGTAATCCAAGTGGATGGATTAACATTAGAAATATTGCCAAAAATCGATAACAACGACGCCGATGAAAATGTTTGGCAAAAGGTATTAATCGAGATGCTACGCGTTACCCGAAAGCTCAAAGTGCAAAAAGTGGGTGAAGCAAATGTTACTAAACAAAACATCCATCTATTAGATATTTATTTTGAGTGGTATTTGAATGAGGTGCAGTTACTTATTCGACAAGGGTTAATCAAGCAATACTACAATGAAACCAGTAATGTAAAAGCTCTAAAAGGCAAACTAGAGTTTGCAGGACATATCAGTAAGAACTTGGTGCACAAAGAACGTTTTTATACGACACATCAGGTGTATGACAAAGACCATTTGATACATCAGATATTGGGACTCGCACTGAATATTGTAGCACAATGTTCTAAAGG
>JBIKRP010000404.1:0-2600 GCA_044349145.1 Flavobacterium sp. | reverse complement strand
ATTCCGTCTGATTTCTGAAAACTAATTTTCCATCAAATGCATCAATCAAAACAATACTATCAGTGGTTATTTTACCAGCAAGAATTTCTTTAGACAATTCGTTTAGAACTTCTCTTTGAATGACTCTTTTGACTGGTCGAGCACCAAATTGCGGGTCGTATCCTTTTTGAGAAAGATAAGTAATAGCTTCAGGCGTCGCATCCATAGTGATGCCTTGTTGCGCTAACATCTTAGTGACACTTTTCAATTGAAGTCCAACGATTTGCGCAATGTTGGCATTGGTCAGTGGTGTAAACATCACGATTTCATCAATTCTATTGATAAACTCAGGGCGAACGGTTTGTTTCAATAATCCTAAAACTTCAATCTTAGCAGCTTCTGTTGTGGCTTCAATGCCACCTTTCAAATTCTCGAATTTCTCTTGGATAATTTGACTTCCCATATTTGAGGTCATGATAATAATGGTGTTTTTGAAATCAGCCAATCTACCTTTATTGTCTGTCAATCGGCCTTCGTCCAACACTTGCAATAGAATATTAAAGGTGTCAGGATGCGCTTTCTCAATTTCATCCAATAAAATCACAGAATACGGTTTTCTTCGAACGGCTTCCGTCAACTGTCCACCTTCGTCGTAACCGACATATCCCGGAGGCGCGCCGACCAATCGACTCACGCTGTGACGCTCTTGGTATTCACTCATGTCGATACGCGTCATCGCATTTTCGTCATCGAACAAATATTCGGCTAAAGCTTTGGCTAGTTCGGTTTTTCCTACACCGGTTGTTCCTAAGAATAAGAATGTTCCAACTGGTTTTTTCATGTCTTGTAAACCGGCACGACTTCTACGAACTGCATCGCTTACTGCTTCAATTGCTTCCTCTTGACCGACCACACGTTTGTGCAATTCCGCTTCTAATTTGAGTAGTTTCTCGCGTTCGCCTTGTAACATTTTCATGACTGGAATTCCCGTCCATTTGGCGACGACTTCTGCAATATCTTCACGTGTCACTTCTTCTTTGATCAACGAAGTACCAGATTGGTTTTCGAGCAATTGTTTTTGCAAAGCATCCAATCGCTCTTGTGCTTCTTTGATTTTGCCATAGCGAATTTCGGCCACTTTACCGTAATCGCCGTCTTTTTCGGCACGTTCGGCTTCGTATTTAAAATCTTCAATTTCGGTCTTTACTACTTGGATGTTATCAACAACATCTTTTTCTGATTTCCATTTGGCGAAGATTTCGTTGCGACTTTCTTTCAAGTTCGCCAGTTCCATGCCCAAACCTTTGAGTTTCCCTTCATCTTTCTCTCGTTTGATGGCTTCAATTTCGATTTCCAGTTGCATGATTTTTCGATCGAAAACATCCAATTCTTCTGGTTTTGAATTGATTTCCATGCGCAATTTAGACGCAGCTTCATCCATCAAATCGATGGCTTTATCCGGAAGAAATCGGTTGGTGATATAGCGTTGTGACAATTCAACCGCTGCGATAATCGCATCGTCTTTAATTTGCACTTTGTGGTGCGTTTCGTATTTTTCTTTGATACCACGCAAAATCGAAATAGCACTTTCTGTATCCGGTTCTTCCACCATAATTTTTTGAAAACGACGTTCCAAAGCCTTGTCTTTTTCAAAGTACTTTTGGTATTCATCTAGAGTGGTTGCGCCGATAGCTCTCAATTCACCACGCGCTAATGCTGGCTTTAAAATATTGGCGGCATCCATCGCACCTTCGCCACCTCCGGCTCCAACTAAGGTGTGAATTTCATCAATGAAAAGCACAATATCGCCTTCGGCAGCGGTAACTTCTTTGACTACAGATTTCAATCGTTCTTCAAATTCCCCTTTGTATTTGGCTCCAGCGATTAAGGCGCCCATATCAAGCGAAAAGATGATTTTGTCTTTGAGGTTTTCCGGAACGTCGCCGTCAACGATTCGGTGGGCCAAACCTTCAGCGATGGCGGTTTTACCTACACCAGGTTCACCAACTAACATCGGATTGTTTTTGGTTCTACGTGTTAGAATTTGTAACACGCGTCGAATTTCTTCATCGCGTCCAATGACAGGATCTAACTTCCCGTTTTTAGCCAATTCGTTCAGATTTTTCGCGTATTTGTTCAAGGAATTGTAGTTTTCTTCTGCAGATGCTGAAGTCACGCGTTCGCCTTTTCGCAATTCGTCGATGGCGGCTTGTAGTCCTTTTTCGGTAACTCCTTGGTCTTTTAGAATTTGTGCTACTTTACTTTTTGAGGCGAAGATGGCCAGAATTAAATGTTCAACAGAAACAAATTCGTCGTTCATTTTCTTGGCGATTATTTCCGCTTCGTTTAGTGTTGTATTTGCGGTTCGCGACAACATAATATCGCCGCCAGACACTTTTGGAAAACTCTGTAAAGTACTGTCGAGGATTTGCAAAAATAGCGGCACATTGACGTTGAGCTTTTTGAGTAGAAAAGGTGCTACATTTTCATCGACTTCAAAAATCGCTTTAAAAATATGCTCGTTTTCTATTTGCTGATGCCCAAAGCTTTGCGCCAACTGTTGCGACTGTTGAATCGCTTCTTGTGATTTGATCGTAAACTTATTAATGTTCATTGTAATT
>JBIKRP010000403.1:0-2611 GCA_044349145.1 Flavobacterium sp. | reverse complement strand
ATCCGTCTTCATAGCTTCTTCCTCGCTGGGCAAGGATTTGAACTGCAAAGCGTTTTTATAGTCTGCGATTGATTTGTATTTCTTAGCTTTTTCCTCAATTGCTTTTTGCTCTGCTTTAAACTGATCAATATTTAAGCTGTAAACGTTCTCTTTATTCCGTTGATCAATCCACTTGGCATTCTCATCTATTAACTTGAATTTCTCGTTGCTTGCAATTCTATTTTTACTTTTATCGATTGCGGCATCAAAATTATTTTGTTTTTCCCAAAAATTAAATTGGGCAGCCTCTATTTTGTCCCACGGCATGGCATTGTCAATGTCACGCTCTCCCATTTTTAAGTAAGCGTAACGATCTGGAATCGCCACATCACTGCTAACTCCTTCTAATTGAGTTGAACCACCAGTAATTCTATAGAACTTCTGGGTTGTTGTTTTTAACGCCCCTAAATCACCAACACTGCTTCCGCGTACGAACTGGTTTAAATCAATTACATTCTGAACCGTTCCTTTTCCGTATGATTGTTTGCTACCGATAACAACTCCTCTTCTGTAATCTTGAATTGCAGCTGCTAAAATTTCTGATGCGGAAGCCGAAAAACTATTTTGCATAATCACCAATGGTCCATCCCACTGAATTTTTTTGTCTTTATCGTAAAGTACTTCTTTTGATTTTCCTGCAGATTTTATTTGCACTACAGGGCCATCTTCTATAAATAATCCAGCGATATCCACCACTGTTTTCAGAGATCCTCCACCATTATCGCGCAGGTCCATAATGATTCCTTGAACACCCGCGTTCTTTAATCTATCTACTTCAATAGCCACATCTTTTCCTGCATCACGACTATCATTATTTTCAAAATCGATATAGAATTTTGGCAAATAAATGATGCCATACTTCAGACCATTTTTCTCTACAATACTCGATTTGGCATAAGTTTCTTCAATTTCAACAATATCTCTAATAATCGAAATAATCTTGATTGTACCATCTACTTTTTTTACAGTCAATCGAACTTCCGTTCCTTTCGGCCCTTTGATTTTCTTCACTACATCGTCGAGATGCATGCCAACAACCTCGACAGGCTCGTCATTCCCTTGAGCAACTTTAAGAATAATATCACCAGACTCCAACTCTTTGCCTCTCCAAGCTGGACCACCAGAAATCAACTCAGAGATTTCAGTGTAATCATTTTTCTTTTGTAGACGAGCACCTATTCCTTCTAATTTTCCGCTCATACTGACATCAAAGCGCTCTTTTTCATCTGGCGGAAAATAATTTGTGTGAGGATCAAAACGTGTGGCAATTGCATTAACAAACACAGAAAACCAGTCGTTTTGGTCTAAATCACTAATAAAATCAAAATACTCGTTTAGCGATTTTAATGAACTTTCACGCGTTTCTTTCTCTAGTTCCTCGAAAGATTTTGGTGGCGCATTATCTGCCTCTTTGTCTTTTTTAGTAGCCTCATCTTTTTCTTTCTTTTCTGGAACTACACCATTTTTCTTGTCTTCTTGCATTTTTATTTTATCTGTCAAAGAAGAAAGTGTAGATAATTTGATTTGTTTGCGCCATTTTTCCTTCAACTCAGCAACGTTTTTAGCGTATGGCAACTTGTCGTAATCTGTATTGAACTCTTCTTTTACAGAATAGTCAAAAGGTTTTGCAAGAATATCTTTGTAGAAGTCTTTGCTTTCACTCAGTCTTTTCATTAAGCGATCGTATGTCAAATTAAAAAAAGTCAAATCTTTGTTTTTAATCTGATCGTCAATTTGCGTTTCAAAAGTAGCGAATTCGTCAATATCTGCTTGAATGAAAAATCGTTTTGATGGATCAAGTGCTTCGATGTATTCTTTATAAACGCCTTTCGAAAAATTGTCGTCAATTGCGGCTGGATCATAATGACCACGCTCGATAACAAACGTTAACAATTCCAACAACATTTTGTCTTTCTCTGGATCGCCCTTTGGATCTAAAGCGCCCTTAAAAGCGAACAATCCCAGAGAAACAGCAAGAACAACTAGTAATAACTTATAATTCCTTTTCATATATTGAATTAAGAGATTCATTTAATTTTTTTACTCGAAATTACACAAAAACAGCAATGACGCTGATTTTGCCTGCCTAATTTTTTGTTAAAGATGCTAAAATAACAAGTTCCTGTTAAAAATGCTTATTTTTGCGGGGAATTATTTAGAATCATCTCAAACGTCATCAACCGATATTCTGGTTCGAGATATAGTCTCTAGCCCTGATGGGAATGGCATCCTTTTGCGGCGGCGTTCGACGCAAAAGATAGAATGAACAGCAGGAAATAGCTTCTAAAAAACAAATACTACATGGAAAAGCCCTTAATTTTAGTGACCAATGACGATGGGATTTCCGCTCCTGGAATTAGGACTTTGGTGGAAGTAATGTCAGAAATTGGTGATGTTGTTGTGGTTGCGCCAGACAAACCTCAAAGCGCCATGGGTCATGCCATTACGATTAATAGCACTTTGTACTTGAATCGGGTTTCGCCAGAAAATGCGGTCATTACCGAATATAATTGTTCCGGAACTCCTGTTGATTGCGTGAAATTGGCAGTCAATGAAATACTAAAACGAAAAC
>JBIKRP010000402.1:0-2614 GCA_044349145.1 Flavobacterium sp. | reverse complement strand
AGATAATCCAACGAAAAGTAGTAACAGAGCATGGTATATTTGATACTTCACTCCTGTTTCAAACGTGACCAATTGTTCCGCAGTCAATACTTTCTTTAACGCATGCGCACCAAATGCACCGAGAATAATTGCCAACATACCGACTATGGCCGCGATTCGAACTATTTTTCTTTCCATGATTTTGTGTTTTTATAATAAATGGTAAAAGTATTTGTTATTGATTAGACGTCAAAGAAATCGGACTGTTTTTAGCCCCGGTTGCAGCGGCATCCTTTTTCCGGTTTCTTTAAACGGAAAAAGATAGAGCGAAAAACGGGAATAAGCTCCTAACAAAAAAACAGTATATTTGCACCGTAAAAAACAGAAAAAAAATGAAAAAAATCTTTTTAATTTTAACAGCAATTGCCAGCTTAAGCATTAGCGCTCAAGGCAATACGGCGGTAAAGTCTGGAGAGAAATTTATCTATGCTGCTTCGTATAACATGAGTGGACTGATGACGCCCTTAGCGCAAGTTACGATGGAGACGAAAACAGTAAAAACGTCTAAAAAAACGCTTTTGCATTTAGTAAGTGAAGCCACAACTTACAGCAAATGGGACACTTTTTTCAAAATTCGTGACCGATACGAATCGTACGTTGATCCAATAACATTGCGTCCGAGTTTGTACAAACGCGATATCTTTGAAGGAAAATATACCAAAAAAGAAAAGTACATTTTTAAAAGTGATGGTCGAACAATTGAAAGTACCGTCAATAAAAAAAACAAGCCTGAAACTAAGAAAGCATTTCAAGTTAATGCAGGCACACAAGATGTAATTTCAATATTATATAAGTTGAGAACAATTAATTTCAGTACTTTCAAGCCTGGACAAATCAAAAGTTTTGTGGTCGTTTTTGACGAAAAAGAAATGGGGGTTTCTGCAAAATACTTAGGAAAAGAAACCGTAAATGCTGGAAACCTTGGTAAGAAAGTATGTTATAAAATATCTATTGGTGCCAAGACCAATAAGCTAAAAGGAACTGATAAGAATATCATCTACTTGACAGCGGATGCAGCGAAAGTGCCAGCATTAATTCAATTTAGCATCCCTGTAGGAACGGGACAATTAACATTAACTAACGCAACTGGAATTTAATATGAGAAAAGCACTAATCGTTTTAGCCTTTATTTTTGCAATTCTTGGAATTGTATTCGCCATATTACCCATGGGAACTTTAGGTATTTTACCAGTCGGATTATCAATATTATTTGCTGGACTCGCCTTTGTTAAATCGGACGGTAATAACAAAAATGTACCTAAATGGTTACTAATTGTCGCTGTATTAACACTTGTAGTCGTGCTCGTTCGCGCCATGATGCCAAATGAAGTGGAAAAAGATGTACAATTCGAGCAAAAGAAAATAGAATCTCAACAAGAAGATTTGCAAGATTTAGAGGGATTAGAATAAATGTCCAATTCTTTGAATTAAAGCTCACATCACTGTGGGCTTTTTTTATGTCAACAAATTCATACCTTTGGAACCTATTTGCAAAAAACCATGAGAAACATACTAATTATTGGCGCCGGACGCTCGGCTTCTTCGTTAATTCAATATCTTTTAAACAAATCCGAAGCAGAAAATTTACACCTGACCATCGGCGATTTATCAAAAGAACTCGCGCAACGAAAAACCAATAATCACAACAATGCCACCGCTATCGCTTTGGATATTTTTGATGCAAATCAACGGCAAACCGAAATTCAAAAAGCAAATATTGTGATTTCCATGTTGCCGGCTCATTTACATATAGAAGTAGCCAAAGACTGCATTACCTACAAAAAACATATGGTGACGGCATCGTATGTCAGCGACGCCATGCAAGCACTCGACGCACAAGCCAAAGCCAACAACCTCATCTTTATGAACGAAATCGGGCTGGATCCTGGAATCGATCATATGAGTGCGATGAAAGTGATTGATGAAATTAGAGACCAAGGAGGCAAAATGATTTTGTTCGAATCGTTTTGCGGTGGCTTAGTCGCGCCAGAATCTGACAATAATTTGTGGAATTACAAATTTACGTGGGCACCGAGAAACGTCGTGTTGGCAGGTCAAGGTGGCGCTGCCAAATTTATTCAAGAAGGCACCTACAAATATATTCCGTATCACAAATTATTTCGAAGAACTGAGTTTCTGGAAGTGGAAGGTTACGGCCGATTTGAAGCCTATGCCAATCGCGATTCACTAAAGTACCGCAGCGTTTATGGTTTAGATGACGCGCTTACTTTATATAGAGGAACCATTCGTCGTGTCGGTTTTTCCAAAGCGTGGAATATGTTCGTTCAACTCGGAATGACCGACGACAGTTACCAAATAGACAATTCTGAAACCATCAGCTACCGCGAATTTATCAATTTGTTCTTGCCGTATCATCCGACGGATTCTGTCGAAATTAAATTGCGTTTGCAACTCGGCATCGAACAAGATGACATCATGTGGGATAAGCTGTTGGAGCTCGATTTGTTCAATCCAAAAAAAATCGTTGGACTCAAAAATGCGTCACCCGCGCAAATCCTGGAGAAAATCCTGAGCGACAAATGGACGCTCGAGGAACACGACAAAGACATGATTG
>JBIKRP010000401.1:0-2616 GCA_044349145.1 Flavobacterium sp. | reverse complement strand
ATATAATGCGACCAAAAGACAACTCCTTTATCCTTCTCTGGATCTGGTCGCCCCGTACTTTTATAATTATAATAGAGGGGCAACTGTCCAACATTTCTTGGAAAAGTCATTGGTAATTTACCACTCGGATTGTAATCGCCGTATAAGACTTGTGCAATCGCATGACCACTTTGAGTTCCTAATTGCCATGCCTCAACAATAGCGGGGAGATGCTCTGCGGCCCAAGGAATTACGAGAGGTCTTCCGTTATTTAAAACTAAAACAATATTTTTATTTACCTGATAAACTGCTTCTAACAATTCTTGTTGCACACCTGGCAAACCAATGTCGGTTCGGCTTCTTCCCTCTCCCGATTGATATCCGTTTTCACCCAAAACCATAATAACTACATCAGCACCTTTTGCTATTTCGAGCGCTTCGGCAAATCCAGATTTATCCGTTGTGTTGACGGCGACTTCCTTTGCAAAGCGCGTTTCTCCGGTAACTACTTCTGCGCCTTTTGCGTAAGTTATTTGATTACCCTTATATTTTTGCAATCCTTCTAAAACAGAAACGGCTGTATTGTCATCGGCCGCCAAACGCCAATTCCCCAATGGGCTATTCTTATCAGATGCCAGCGCTCCAATAACAGCAATTTTTTGATCTTCTTTTTTGAGAGGCAGCAAGTTGCGGTCATTCTTTAGTAATACAATTGATTTTTTAGCCATATCCAAGACTGTTTCGTGAAATGCTGGTTTTCCTACAGTAGCCTTCTCATATGCTTCATCACAGTATTTATAGGGATTTTCAAATAAACCCAATTCAAATTTTACTTTCAAAATTCTTTTGACAGCATCATCAATCGTAGTTTCCTTTAACTTACCATTATTTACTAAAGTAGCAAGGTGATTAATATAGATGCTTGATTCCATATCCATATCAGAACCAGCATTGATTGCAATTTCTGCTGCTTGCAAGCTATCTTTCGCGAAACCATGAGTGACTAATTCTTTTATAGAACCCCAATCTGATACTACAAATCCTGAAAAATTCCATTGCCCTTTCAGGATCTCTCGTTGAAGAAATTTATTTCCTGTTGCTGGCACACCATTGAGTTGGTTGAAGGCGTTCATAAAACTTCGCACGCCAGAATTGACCGCAGTCTTGAACGGAGGGAAAATGATATTATACAGCGTTTCGTTACTAACATCGACTGTATTATATTCTTTTCCAGCTTCTGCAAATCCATAGCCGGCAAAGTGCTTTGCACAAGCAATTATATTCTTGTTTGAGGAAAGATCTCCTTGAAAACCTCTGATTCGAGCCGCCGCAATTTTACTTCCCAAGAAAGGATCTTCACCAGCACCTTCCATCACTCTTCCCCAGCGCGCATCTCGGGTTACATCGATCATGGGTGCAAATGTCCAATTGATTCCCGCAGAAGCAGATTCTTCCGCTGCAATTTCTGCTGATTTTTGTATGGCTTGTAAATCCCAACTCGCCGCTTCAGCCAACGGAATAGGGCTAATCGTCTTGTACCCGTGAATTATATCATAGCCAAACAACAGCGGAATTCCCAAACGAGTTTCTTCCACAGCAATTTTCTGCAATTTGTAAATATTTTTGACTCCTTTGACGTTAAGCATTGCACCAACTAATCCCGCTTTAAGATTTTGGTATTTTTTCGCTGAACTTCCCTCTGTTGGGGCTGGACCAGTTACATCCCAAAAGCCGCTATATTGATTAAGCTGACCTATCTTTTCATCTAGCGTCATTTTTTCAAGCAGATCCTCCACCTTTTTGTCCCATTTTTTTTCTTGGGAAAAACCCATTAACGAAAAAAAAACAAAGACGAGCGTGACAATTTTCATCATATCAATTGATGCTTTTACTTTGACGTAAAAAGTAATTAAATTGAGAAATAATAAGTCTTTAGTTAACTATTAATTTTTTCACACTTTTCTGCGTGCCTGAATAAACAGTTAGCAAATAAACCCCTTTTGACAAATTCGAAACATCGATGCTCTCCGTATCCGAAGTAGCATTTAAAACCAAATTACCAAGTAAATTGTAAATCTCAACCTTCTCAATTTTTACATTAGAAGTTATGCTTAGCTTGTCATTCACTGGATTTTGAAAACTGAACGCTATCGACTCCACGTTTGATTGCACGCCAAGTGAACAATCAAATCCGACCTCATACGACAAAAATTTCGTAACTGACAATCCGCCGGAGTATGCAAACTTTACTGCATAATTTATCGTTGAACCAATCGTCTGTCCAGTGATTGTCTGTGTAAAAATCTGTCCTGATACGTTTGTCATTTGCGTTTCTGAGAATGGTGATTGATTGCGTAAAAAAGCTACTAATCCAACTCTCTCCTCTAGCAGTTCAACAGTAATCTTAACATCTGTTCCGATTGTTTGGAAAGAATAGTTATAACCCTCTGTAAAAACACCTTCTTGCGCCTCAATATCAGTTCCTGAACATCCTGGATCTATTGTAGTTGTTGCATTTAATACGATTGGATTATTTGCAAATGCATTACCAGACATATCTGCTGCCGTGATGGTAAAAACATAATTGGTGTTCGGTGATAAGTTCGGTATTACGACCGATTTTTGATTGCTTGCAGG
>JBIKRP010000400.1:0-2624 GCA_044349145.1 Flavobacterium sp. | reverse complement strand
CGTTTAATATTTATAACTTAAATTGAAAAAAATCTTTTCGTACTGATTTAATATTTTATCTTTGTTCTCCTAACAAAAATTTAATACCACATAAAACCTATGGAATATTTAGATTTTGAACTTCCTATTAAAGAACTCGAGGATCAATTAGATAAATGCCAAATTATTGGAGCAGAATCCAATGTCGATGTGACTTCAACCTGCAAACAAATCGAGAAAAAACTAGAAGAAACCAAAAGAAATATATACAAGAATCTAACGGCTTGGCAGCGTGTACAATTGTCGCGACATCCGAATCGTCCTTATACCATGGATCATGTTCGCGCCTTGTGCGGCGACACTTTCTTAGAGTTATTTGGAGATCGTGGTTTTAAAGACGATAAAGCCATGATTGGTGGATTAGGTAAAATTGGCGGGCAGTCTTTTATGATTGTAGGTCAACAAAAAGGTTACAACACCAAAACACGTCAGATGCGTAATTTCGGAATGGCCAATCCAGAAGGCTACCGAAAAGCCTTGCGTTTGATGAAAATGGCAGAGAAATTTGGTATTCCAGTATTGACATTAATTGATACTCCTGGAGCCTATCCTGGATTAGAAGCGGAAGAACGTGGACAAGGCGAAGCCATTGCCAGAAATATTTTCGAAATGACACGCCTTAAAACGCCAATCATCGCAGTAATAGTTGGTGAAGGTGCCTCAGGTGGTGCATTGGGAATCGGTGTTGGCGATCGGGTATTAATGATGGAGAATACTTGGTATTCTGTAATTTCACCTGAATCTTGCTCTTCTATTTTATGGAAAAGCTGGGAATACAAGGAACAAGCTGCCGAAGCGCTCAAATTGACTTCGACAGATATGAAAAAACAAAAGTTAGTCGATGACGTAATTCCGGAGCCATTAGGTGGCGCGCATTACGATAGAGAGACCGCTTTCAAAACAGTCGAGCAATATATTACTAAAGCGTATAACGAATTGAAAGATTTATCAACAACCGAATTAGTGGCTCAGAGGATGGATAAATACAGCAAAATGGGCGAATTCAAAGAGTAAAATCTTACAATTGAGATACTTAATCCGAAGCCCAATGGTTTCGGATTTTTTTATGGTTGTAAACAAAATTTAAGTATTTATCAACAGCAATCCGTAATAACTACTTCTTCATTTTTTTTATTTTATAGTTACTTTAGCCACATGGAAAATTTCAAAAATATAAGTCCAGTTCGTGTCGAGAAAACGACCATTATTAACCTAGAGAAAGGGAAACTTCCTCCTCAGGTTTTAGAACTAGAAGAAGCCGTTTTGGGCGCCATGATGATCGATAAAAAAGGCGTTGATGAGGTGATTGATATTTTGCAACCCGATGCTTTTTATAAAGAGGCGCATCGACACATTTTTGAAGCCATTGTTCAATTATTCACCGATACGCAGCCGATTGACTTGTTAACAGTTTCTGCACAGTTGAGAAGAAACGCGAAACTAGATTTAGCAGGTGGTGATTTCTACCTTATTCAGCTTACTCAAAAAATATCATCTTCGGCACATATCGAATTCCATTCTAGAATTATTCTGCAAAAGTTTATTCAAAGAAGTTTGATCAAAATATCTTCTGAAATTATAGAAGAATCCTACGATGAGACGACGGACGTATTTGATTTGCTTGATAAAGCCGAATCTAAATTATATGAAGTAACGCAGGGCAATATCAAACGTAGTTCTGAAACCGCGCAAAGTTTGGTGATTCAAGCCAAAAAGCGAATCGAAGAAATTGCCGGTAAAGAAGGTTTGAGCGGCATCGCAACTGGTTTTGAAAAGCTAGACAAGATTACCTCTGGTTGGCAACCTTCCGATTTGATTATTATTGCGGCACGTCCGGGTATGGGAAAAACGGCATTTGTACTTTCGATGGCGCGGAATATTGCAATCGATTTTGGTCAGCCCGTTGCCTTATTTTCATTAGAGATGTCCTCTGTACAATTGATTACCCGTTTGATTTCGTCCGAAACCGGATTGTCGTCAGAGAAATTGCGAACCGGAAAACTAGAGAAACACGAGTGGGAACAATTGAGCATCAAAGTAAAAAACTTAGAAAAGGCACCTTTGTATATTGATGATACACCATCACTTTCTATTTTTGATTTAAGAGCAAAATCACGTCGATTGGCTTCTCAACATGGTGTCAAACTCATCATCGTCGATTATCTTCAATTGATGACCGCCGGTGGAAATAACGGGAAAGGCATGGGTAATAGAGAGCAAGAAATTTCAACAATCTCTCGAAATCTAAAAGCGCTCGCGAAAGAATTAAGCGTTCCGGTAATCGCGTTGTCTCAATTGTCTCGTGCCGTAGAAACGCGTGGCTCTAGCAAACGACCTTTGCTTTCTGACCTTCGTGAATCGGGAGCAATCGAGCAAGATGCCGATATCGTTTCGTTTATCTATCGTCCCGAATATTATAAGATAGATGAATGGGATGATGATGAAAGAACACCAACGCAAGGCCAAGCGGAATTTATTATTGCCAAACACCGTAATGGTTCATTAGAGAATATCCGATTGAAATTTGTCGGCAATCTTGGTAAATTTGACAACCTTGATGATTACGGCGGCGCGTATGACGACTT
>JBIKRP010000399.1:0-2629 GCA_044349145.1 Flavobacterium sp. | reverse complement strand
CGCTTTGGATAGTTCCCGTTTTAAATATTATTTATCAAAAGCTTTAGACAAACCAATCAATGATATATCAGCGATGGTTATTGGTGGTCACGGCGACACGACGATGATACCACTAACACGTTTAGCGGCCTACAATGGGATTCCGGTTTCTGAGTTTTTATCTCAAGACCAATTGGATAAAGTAGCCGCAGACACGATGGTAGGTGGGGCAACATTGACAGGTCTGCTTGGTACTTCAGCGTGGTATGCGCCAGGTGCTTCGGTAGCCTATCTTGTCGATAGTATTTTGAATGATCAAAAGAAGATGATTGCTTGTTCTGTCATGTTAGAAGGTGAGTATGGTCAAAATGATATTTGTATCGGGGTACCATGTATTATTGGTAAGAACGGAATAGAGGAAATTGTTTCTATTTCACTTGATGATAAAGAAAAAGCGGCTTTTGCGAAAAGCGCAGATGCAGTTCGTAGCATGAACGCTGATTTGAAGTCGGTATTAGCTTAATGTTTTACATCGTAGAAAAGTAAGACTGCACTTATGCAGTCTTTTTTTTGAGATTAATCAATAAATAAATTGGTTAATCTTTACGTATATTATATATTTGCTCGGTTTAAAAAATTGGGGAAGTGTTGTCTGTGTAAATTTTTTGGTAAATTTTTAAGATTCAATGTTTTTTTAACTTTTAAATGGAATATTACAAACAAAAATTAATTAATTATTAGTAATAATGCAGAATAGAGGACTAGTTAAATTTTTTGCAATTTTATTTGCATTGGTAAGTATCTACCAACTTTCTTTCACTTTCGTATCGCACAACGTTGAAAATGACGCGAAACTATTTGCGAAAGGCAATTCCGAAAAAGAATTAAAGTATTTAGATTCCATTGGGAAAGAAAAAGTATTCAGTTTAGGGTTTACCGATTTCACTTACAATGAAGTGAAAGACAAAAAAATCAATAAAGGTCTTGACTTAGAGGGCGGAATTAATGTTCAGTTACAGATATCTGTGAAAGACATTGTAAAAGGATTGTCTAACAATTCTAAAAACCCAGTTTTCAATCAAGCATTGGCTAATGCCACTAAAAACCGTCAAGGAAACGAGGATTACCTTGATGTTTTCTTTAGAGAGTTTGAAGCTGCCTCTGCCGGGACAACCAAATTGGCCTCGCCAGAGATATTCGCCAACAAGACTTTAGGCGATGAGGTTAATTTCAAAATGACTGATGATGAAACCAAAAAAGTAATTCGTAGAAAAGTAGATGAGTCTATCGAAAGTGCTTTTGAAGTGTTAAGAAAACGTATCGATAAGTTTGGTGTTACACAGCCAAATATTCAAAAATTAGGTCAATCAGGAAGAATCTTAGTGGAACTTCCAGGTGCTAAGGATGTTGACCGTATCAAAAAATTATTGCAAAGTACTGCGCAATTAGAGTTTTGGGAAACGTATAAAATTGATGATTTAGGTAACTTCTTAATGGCTACCAATAATGCCCTTAAAGCAACAGAAAAATCAATTGAACCAGCTAAAGATTCGGCAACTGTTGCAAATGACTCCATCAGTAAGTTGTTAACAGATGACAAAGTAAAAGATTCTACGTCAACCAAAAAAGGTGACAATCCATTGCTAGATAAATTTGTAGCGCAAGGCGGCGGAGCTGTTTTAGCGGTTGTAGATCCAAAAGATACTGCTGCAATCAATAGTTACTTGAAACGTCCAGATATCAAAGCTTTATTGCCAGCTGATAAACGATATGCTAAATTTGTTTGGGGTAAACCTTCAACGGATATTGATGAGAAAACTAAAAAAGCAGTTACTACTGTTGACTTGTATGCTTTGAAAGGAAACAGAGATAACCAAGCGGCTATGAGTGGTGGCGTAGTTACTGATGCGAGAGATTCATTTGATCAATTAGGAAAGCCTTCTGTTACGATGCAGATGAGTGGCGCTGGAGCTAAATCTTGGGAAGAATTAACAGGTAAAGCTTTTAGCACAAAAGGAAATATTGCCATTGTATTGGATGATGTTGTTTACTCTGCTCCTGGAGTCACTAGTGGTCCAATATCAGGTGGAAGATCTGAGATTTCAGGTGTTTTTGATGTTACAGAAACTAAAGATTTAGCCAATGTATTGCGTGCGGGTAAATTACCTGCTGCGGCTGAAATTGTTCAGTCTGAAGTAGTTGGTCCATCATTAGGGCAAGAGGCAATCGACAATGGTACAACTTCTGCGATCATCGGTCTTTTGATTGTATCGCTGTGGATGATTGTTTACTATGGTAGAGCAGGTTGGTTTGCAAATATCGCTTTAGCAGTGAACCTTTTATTCTTGTTCGGAATCTTGGCAAGTCTAGGTGCTGTATTAACATTACCAGGTATTGCAGGTATCGTATTAACGATGGGAACTGCGGTCGATGCGAATATCATTATTTATGAAAGGGCGAAGGAAGAATTGCGCGCAGGTAAGACAATCGAAGATGCCATTAAAGCGTCGTTTGGTTGGAAAGGTGCGATGCGTTCTATTGTTGATGCCAACGTGACACACGTCTTAACTGGAGCTGTATTATTGATTTTTGGTACGGGTCCAATTCAAGGATTTGCTACTACATTATTAATAGGTATCGCAACCTCTTT
>JBIKRP010000397.1:0-2631 GCA_044349145.1 Flavobacterium sp. | reverse complement strand
TTTGCTATCCAAGTTCCATTTAGAATAACTTCTCTAAAGCGATTTGCTATTTGATGATTTTCCATTTGTTCTTTTTTCTTAATATTTCCGACAACGTTTCCTTGCTAGAGCTTGTGGCGGCTTATGGAAAGCTTTTTTTCCATAACCGACCAAGCGAAGTTATGAAAAGTAAACGAACAATTTACCGAAAAACTAGCCATGAGTTTTAGCAAGTGTTATGACTGGTTTTTCATCCAAACATAAATAAATTCCAATTTTCCATTTCAATTTTTGTTTAAAGGAAAAAACTTACGAAATATTAGTTCTTAACAAACTTTTCGATAAAAATTTCTTCAGCTACTTTGATGTGAATTAAATACACTCCATTCATCAAATCTGTGACATTAATTCTTGATGATATCATATTGCCACTTTTCACGGATTGTCCTAAAGCATTATATATTTCGAAGTTAGCATTTCCAGTAATTTCATTACCGTTATTAACTTCGATATAATCATTTGTTGGATTTGGAAAAATAACGTAATTCGATTTTGAAAATTGAATGTTAATCAAATTTTGACTTGAAAAAATTAAAGTTTGATTGTTCATAGATGATAATGTTAATGTTCGCCCACTACCACTTTCAGAAATATAATAATTGTAAAGTGCTCCATAGAAGAAATCGAAATATAATTCTTGAAAAGTATGGTTTTCAGCTAGAGAACAATTCCCTCCATCACTTGTTGGACCTCCCCACGCAATTATTGAATAAGTCATATTGTCAAAGCTATAGTTTGGAATGAAAGTTCTTGAACTGCATACAGCCGCAGTAAAAGAGAATTCGTCGTCAAAAAATAATTTTGCCCCTAGGAATTGGTTGTTGTTGGGTATGGGCTGAACTTCTCCATTATTAACAAAAGAAGTTAAAAGCCAGTCATTTGTAAATAATCTCGGATCTTGCGATAAACCGATATTGTAAACGGATAAGAAAATCAATAACAATATATTTTTCATATGTTAATTTTTAAAAGTTAATCGCTCTACAACAAAATCAGTCATAACTCTCTTATATGTCCCATAAAATCATTCCAAAACAAACTTTCTAGAGGAGATAGGTATGTTTTTAAGGTAACATTTGATGCGCTAATATAATCATTATAAATCATCAAAGGGACTTTTTATTTGTTGCAAACTCTTCGTGCTGACATGCGTGTAGATTTCGGTGGTTTTGCTGCTTCGGTGGCCCAATAACTCCTGTATATATCGCAAATCGGTGCCGCTTTCTAGTAAATGCGTCGCGTAACTATGCCGCAACCAGTGCAACGTAACCGGCTTATTGATTCGCGCTTTGGAAACAGCATTCTTTAGGACACTTTGTAAACTCTTCGCAGAATATTGTTCGCCTTTGTTTTGCCCCTCAAACAACCAAATACCGGGTTTGTAACCGGCGTAGTACGATCGCAACATCTCTAAGATTCTTGGCGACAGTGGCACAATCCGGTCTTTCTTTCCCTTGGCTTGATAAATGAAAATGAGGTTTCGCTTCGAGTCGATGTCGTGCGGCTTCAGATTGAGAAGTTCACTTCGACGCAATCCGCAACTGTAAATCAGACACAACATGACTTTGTGCTTCACATTTACATGGGCTTCTAAAATTTGTTTCACTTCTTCTTTACTCAAGACATTTGGCAGCAACTTCTCACGCTTTGGTCTATGAATACTCTCGATGGCGATCTTTTTGTTTTGAACCGTCGAATAATACAACTTGATCGCATTGACAATTTGATTTTGAAAGGAGGGCGATAATTTATTCTTTAAAATGTAATCGTTGTTGTATAAAATCAAATCCTCATTAGTGATTTCCGTCGCCAATTTATAATTAAAATACGTCAAAAACATTTTCAATGCTTCGGTGTAAGTTCGAATGGTATTTTCGCTGTAGCGACGAGATTTTAGCCAATCGTCAAATTTCTTCAGTTGCACTTTTCCATCGGCAGAAGGATAACGAATGATAGGTTCTATGATCTTGAAACGAAGGCGATTTTCTTCGGTATTGGGAAAGTGCCAACATTTGCGAGATTGACTCCATCGTGCTCCATTAACCGACCTGATGCGTTCAATCAATGCAGCGTTCTTTTCAAAATATACAGCGATTCGTTTTTCGAATTTGTGGGTGATAAGTTTGGCAGTCCAATCCATGGCGTATAGTTTTAGAAGTCTAAAGATAAATAAAATTTGTTTTAATAAATAGAATTTACTTTGGAGTAATTTTTACTTTTGTCAAACAACAACGCAGCATGTACAAACTCCTCATTCGTCCGATACTTTTTTGGTTTGATCCAGAAGAAGTGCATTATTTTACCTTCAAATGGATTCGCATTTTGAATTTGATTCCAGGATTTTCTTGGCTTTGTAAATCTTTATATACTGTTGATGACGCACGTTTAGAACGCGAAGTCTTTGGATTGAAATTTAAAAATCCAGTTGGACTAGCAGCAGGTTTTGATAAAGATGCAAAGTTGTATAAGGAACTATCGAACTTCGGATTTGGATTTATTGAAATCGGAACCGTCACACCGAAACCTCAAGAAGGCAATCCTAAGAAACGACTTTTTCGTTTGCGGGAAGACAGCGCGATTATCAACCGAATG
>JBIKRP010000398.1:0-2631 GCA_044349145.1 Flavobacterium sp. | reverse complement strand
GTTGAGCGCTTCGACGATGATATCTTTGTCATTAAGCATGTCTTTGAGCATGTTTTCGATGCCGCTTTTGAGGGTGAAAGTCGATGAAGGACAGCCGTTACAAGCACCTTGTAAGACAACTTTTACACGTTTTTCAGCTTCGTCGTAAGAGTCGAAAAGGATATTTCCCCCATCGGCTGCCACTGCTGGCTTGACGTATTCTTCGAGGATGTTGATGATTTGTTGTGAAGTGGTGTCAAGCGAATCGAAATTTTCGATTTTTTGTTTTTCGACTTTAGGAGAATCGACGATCAGTTCTTCGTCGAGTACGGTGCCACCATTTTCTATAAAAAGTTTGATGAAGGAACGCAGTTCGATAGTGATGTCGTTCCACTCGTAGGAGTCGTATTTGCTGACGGAGATGTAGTTTTCGTCAATAAAAATCTCTTTTACATAAGGGAAACTGAACAATTCTTTGGATAGTGGTGAAGGTTTGGTTTCGTCGATGTTTTTAAATTCCATTGCCGTTTTTGTTACCATTTTATTGACGACAAACTTAAGTGTCGCAGGGTTTGGCGTCATTTCACCGTAAACGGTAATGGGTTGTTTTTTGGTTTTATTTTCGTCGACTTTGATAATGATTCCGCCATTGTTGACGAAATCTTCGATTTGTTCGGCTACATCTTCTTGAACATCATTCCATTCGACAATGTTGTAGCGTTCGATGGCGATAAAATTTCCGGAAATGTATACTGATTTTACAAAGGGTAAGTAGAATAATTGTTGCACTAACGGAGCGTTTTTGGCTTCGTCGATATTTTTGAATTCGAAGTTCTCGTTTTGGGTAATAAAATCGGGGAATTCGAATTTTAAAATAGTAGGATTTTGCGTCTCTTTGATTTTGATTTTTAGCATGATGGCGTATTTTCTGCAAATTTAACAAAGATATTTTCAGCATTTATTTATATTTGGCAATTAAGTATTATTTAACGTTTGCTTATTCTTTTCCTAATGACAAAAAAATTACTCATAGTTTTTTTGCTTTTTACTTGTTTCGCAAAAGCTCAATTACAAATAGACAATACACTAACACCTGCGCAATTAGTGCAAAATGTACTTGTTGGGCAAGGTGTTGTTCCTTTCAACATACAATTTAATCGTTCCTTTCCTGCTGCTACCGCAGTCAGAGACCAAGCGGCGAGATTCTATTCCAATTTTAATCCTACTGGTTTAGGGTTAGACGCAGGTATCTTATTAACGACTGGACAATCAAGTGTGGCACTTGGACCAAATGGTGTAGGTAATAGATCACTGGCGACTACTATTCCCGTTGAAGGAGATGTGGATTTGGCTACTTTGACGGGGCAGCCTGTTAGAAGTGTGTCAATTGTAGAGTTCGATTTCGTGGCAACGGGTTTAATTTTGAATTTTGATTATGTTTTTGCTTCGGAGGAATATCCAGAATATTCTATTTCTGTATTTAATGATGTATTTGGATTTTTCTTAAGCGGTCCAGGTTTGGCTGGTCCGTATGCTGGTGGAGCCATCAATATTGCGCGAACTCCTACTACCAATACGGGATCTAATGTTGTTTCTATTGGAAATGTAAATAATGGGAATGGCAATGCAGGGCCTTGTAATAATTGCACGTATTATGTGAATAACACAATTGTCGGCACTCCTTCTCATACTTCTCTTCAGTACGATGGATTTACAGTTCCGCTTCGTGCGACTGCCCCATTGATTTGTGGGCAAACCTATCACATCAAGTTGGCTATATCTAATACGACAGACAGCTTGTGGGACTCCGCAGTTTTTATTAAAAATTTTAGAATTGAACCTTTGGTATTAGTCGATAATCTTGGTTTATCTGACAATCCTTTTGTTTGTTTTGGCGAGACAGTTACTATTTCTTCAGGGGTTACTCCAAGTGCAAATATTCTAAAGTGGTATAAAGACGGGGTATTGTTGCCTCTTGAAACAGGGCCAAATTTGATAACGACAGAGCCTGGGGTATATACTTTTGAAGAATATACACCAGCTGGTTGCAGGTTAGCAGTTGATGATATAACCATTGGTTTCTTGCCAGATATTGCAGTTACTCAGCCATTAAATCTTACATCATGTAATGGTTCTTTTAATATTGATCAAACTGGTTTGATAATTTCTACTTTAGCAAGTCCGAGTAATTATGGTATTACATACTATAACACCAATGCAGGTAATGAAGCTACAAATGGTTCTATAAATGGAGTAATTCCAGATACTGATTTGGCTACTTACCCTATCGCAGGTTCTAGTGCTGTTATTTGGGTTCGAATAGAAGATCTTGTAGATTCTGGTTGTTCCACAGTAAAATCATTTAATCTCAATGTAACAAGTGCTTCAGGAACCTTCAGTTATCCTGGTAGTCCTTATTGCAACAATGATCCTGCGTTGAAGTTGCCCACACTTTTTGCATTAACCTCAGGGGGAACTTTTTCTGCGACACCGGTGGGGTTGTCTATCAATGTGGCAACAGGTGCAATTGATGGGGTTGCAAGTACAGTAGGTGTATATACAGTTTCCTATGATATTCCCGCTACTGCTTTGTGTCCTGCTTTTAATACAACAGCTACTGTTGAAGTAGTTGGCTGTAGCTGTACTGTTACT
>JBIKRP010000396.1:0-2636 GCA_044349145.1 Flavobacterium sp. | reverse complement strand
AAACTTAAATAACGGAGAATAAGGCTTATCCCAAGTGACATCTGCTGGAATCAGACCGGCGCAACCATACATAATCGGTGAATAATTAACGGAAAAATCGAGTGGTTGTTTGCCATCATACACCGCGTAATCATTGGCTTCAAGTGCATTGACTAACGGAATATCGAGACCATCTTGCCAAATGCAGGTTTGTCCATCGGCTTCTACACCGTGTTCGTGCCAGGTAGAATTAGGCGTAATCACAAAATCATTGACTTCAAGCATGATTTTATTCCCATCGACAACCGTGTAACCTTTGTCGCCTTCCATAATAAAACGCAAGGCAGACGCTTTGTGTCGATGTGCCGAAGTGCTTTCTCCTGGACGTGTGACTTGAATTCCGGTATACAACCAACCGACAGCCGCAGAAACGTCTTTACGTTTGTCATTGACCAAATAGACTACGCGTCGTCCGGCTTGTTCGGGAGTCACGAGTTCAGATGATTTGAGCACTAAACTTCGTAAATCATCGTATTTCCAAAGCATAGGAACAGAAGAGGAGCGAGGTTCCCAGGGTTCGATGTCGTTGGCAACGGTCCATAAGGCACCAGCGCCAAGTTTTTCCAATTCTTCGTAATACGCTTCTAATTCGGGCGTGTCTTTGACACGGGCGCGACCTATGACGTCGTCAGAATGTTTTGCTTCCATGTATTTTTAAAATTTAGGTTTTTATTTACCATCAAGTGATTAAGAAAATTAAGTTTAAAGTCTTGATGAATATTAATTGCTTAATGATTATTGTTTCTTTTTGATTGTTTTTTTTACCACATAAGAATTTTAAGATAATAGAAGGATGAGTCTAAATGAATCTTAATTCCGTAAATAGTAAATTTTTTGATCCGTGCGAGTCCACTAAATCCGTATCATCCGTGTGCAATTCATTTTTTATTGAATTCTTCATGGTTGTCAATGAATGTAATGTTTCTAGTTGGAGCAGTATTCACTCGTAAATCAAAAATATCAAAACGGTTGTAATGCCCAAGAATATCGTGCATTTGTTTGGGTTGAATGCATTTTTCGAGATCGATGTCGGCATAGATAATCCCTTCATCATCAATTAATGGTGTTCCGATTACCGCACCATTGGGTCCGATAAATCCTGAGAAGGCTGAGTTTTTACGAGTCAAAATTTCATCAACGTTCGGGACATCAGCACGCAAGGCATCTTTAATTTCCTGTGAAATGGTTGAACAGGAAACAATAGTAAATAATTTCCCTTCAAACGAATGAGCACAAGCTCTTATTTTGATTGCCTCTGCCATATCATAATCAGGCGGTGCGACTGGTAATGAAATATAATTCGCGATGTGAATTAACTCGCCTTGCGTCAACAAAGTAAATCGTGCTAAAGTATTGGTGTTTTCACCACAGGCTAAAGTGCCAATTGGACCGATTTCGGTGTTATACACTTTTAAGGATGAACCATCACCTGAGGTCCATGTGAGTTTTTCCGCCCAAGTAGGCACTAATTTCCGGTGCTTCCCGATGAGATTTCCTTGGTTGTCGATTATCAAATTGGTGTTGTAAATCTCCCCGAAACTTTTGCCGCGTTCGTTGATTCCGATGACGATATGAATGTTATGATCTTTCGCCGCTTGGAAAAGTCGCTTCATGTCAGCATCATCAACAGCAACCGAGTTTTTGTATAATTGTTCGTACCATTTACTCCCTTGCACGGGCGTCATAATCCAATTCCAATATGGATAACCGGCGATAAACACTTCGGGAAAGGCAATGAGTTGCGCACCATTTTGACTCGCTTCTTGGATGAAAGAAATCGCTTTATCTACCGTTTTTGGTACATTGAGAAATACTGGTGAAGTTTGTACGGCGGCGGCTTTAAATTTTGGGAAGGTCATTGGTTGAGTGTTGTAAGTTGATTCGTAATTTACAATTCGTAATTCTTAATTTTCATTTTCATTATTTCAGAAAACGGTTCTGCTTTGATGTCGTTGCGTTGCTCGTTGAATGCTACATTTACTAAAGTGACTTCACCTGAAAGTGTTGTTTTTCCGGTTTCATCTATAAATTCGAATCCACATAGGAGTGAAGCAAAGCCAATATTTTTGACCCATAATTTCTTTTGTAAGACTTGTCCCAAGCGTGCGGCATTTTTGAACTGTACCTTTAGGTCAACGGTTGGAATGCCATTGGTTTCGTGAATTTCAGAAAAAGGACGATCGAGTGCTTCTTCAAACCAATCTTCAACTAAATCGTTAAGCATTTCCAGAAAACGTGGATAAAACACGATGCCAGCATAATCGACATGTTTGAAGCGGATTTTTTCGGTTTTGATAAACGGTTGGTTCATATAGTATGATTACATTATTTTAATTTAAATCTTTGAATTTTCCCCGTTTCCGTCTTCGGCAATTCTTCTACGAAATGAATCTTTCGTGGATATTTATAAGGAGCAGCTACTTCTTTAAACCACAACTGAATAGCTTTTTTTAAATCATCGGATGCTTTACTTTTTTCTTTCAAAACAATATGGGCGCAAACCACCATTCCTCGTTCCCCATCGGGCAAGCCAACTACCGCACATTCTAAAACTTCCTCGTGAGTCAAAAGTACACTTTCTACTTCAACTGCGCCAA
>JBIKRP010000056.1:0-9259 GCA_044349145.1 Flavobacterium sp. | reverse complement strand
CTGCGATCATCGGTCTTTTGATTGTATCGCTGTGGATGATTGTTTACTATGGTAGAGCGGGTTGGTTTGCAAATATCGCTTTAGCAGTAAACCTTTTATTCTTGTTCGGAATCTTGGCAAGTTTAGGTGCTGTATTAACATTGCCTGGTATTGCAGGTATCGTATTAACGATGGGAACTGCGGTCGATGCGAATATCATTATTTATGAAAGGGCCAAGGAAGAATTGCGATCAGGTAAGACTATTGAAGATGCCATTAAAGCATCGTTCGGATGGAAAGGTGCGATGCGCTCTATTGTTGATGCTAACGTGACACACGTCCTAACTGGAGCTGTATTATTGATTTTTGGTACGGGTCCAATTCAAGGATTTGCTACTACATTATTAATAGGTATCGCAACCTCTTTGTTTACTTCTATTTTTATCACAAGAATCTTATTGGATTGGAGTGTTAATAAAGGAAACAAATTGACTTTCGTCACAGGTTTCTCTAAAAACTTCTTTACAAACTTTCATTTTGATTTCCTTGGAATTAAAAAATTCACTTACATATTCTCTTTAGTGGTTTGTGTGGTGAGTATCGCTTCATTGTCAATAAATGGTTTGAATTATGGGGTTGATTTTAAAGGAGGAAGAACTTTCCAAGTGCGTTTTGAAAAGTCAGTTTCTGCAGAAGAGGTTAGAGAAGAATTGGTGAAGGTATTTGATGGAAGTGCTGAAGCGAAAGTATTTGGTAAAGACAACCAATTAAAGATTACTACTAAGTATAAAGTAGATGAAGCAGGAACGGAAGCAGATCAAGCGGTGAATCAAATTTTGTATGATAACTTAAAGAAACATTTTGATGCCAATATGACTTATGACAAGTTCGTCAATAGTTACGATGGTAAGAAATACGGAATTCTACAAGCTTCTAAAGTAGGTCCTACTGTAGCAGATGATATCAAGACCAATTCGTATTGGGCGGTATTAGGAGCGATGTTGATTGTTGGATTGTATTTGGTAATCAGTTTTAGAAAATGGCAATATAGTTTGGGTGCAATTGCGGCGGTAGCGCATGACGTTATTTTCGTATTGGGTGTTTATTCATTATTGTGGAAGTATATGCCATTCGGAATGGAAATCGATCAGCACTTTATCGCGGCGATTCTTACCGTTATTGGTTACTCGATGAATGATACTGTAATTGTATTTGACAGAGTACGTGAATTCTTAGGTGGTAAAGCAAAAGGTAATTTCAATCAAATCGTAAACCAGTCGATTAACTCAACCATGTCTAGAACCATCAATACGTCACTGTCGATGATTTTGGTATTGTTAATCATGTTTATTTTTGGTGGTGAATCAATTCGTGGATTTATCTTTGCGATGTTAGTGGGTATTATTGTTGGAACGTATTCATCGTTGTTTATTGCGACACCAGTATTGGTAGATACGATTTCTAAGAAAGAACACGAAAGAATTGAAGAAGAGCACAACAAAGCGTAATCTTATTCTAATTTATAGAAGAAACCCGATAGTGATATCGGGTTTTTTTATTCCCTCCATTGGACGGGTGCCCGCCGCGGCGGGCGGGCGGGCTCTTCTTTGTTTCGCGATAAATGAAAGAAGTGTATTCTAATGGAAAAGTTGACTAGCAAAAAATGTTTGATAGAAAGAGTTTTCCTATCGACAAAAATGACTTGCTGCTAATAATTCTTTGATACTTCAATATTCGCTGTTTGGAAATCGATGTTGAAAATTCTTGAATGTTGAATATTGAATTATGAATGTCGATCGAAGAACCAGAGCCCTAGCCCTGATGGAAGCGGTATCCTTTTTTGAACCCTTATAGAGTTTTAAACTCTGAAAGGGTTTGAAAAAGATATAGCGAACAGCAGGAAATAGCTCCCAACAAAAAAAAATCCACTAACGAGAGCTAGTGGATTTTCATATTTTATAAGTTACTTCTAAATTTCTTCTATGGGTTTTTCTGCATTAAAGATAAAATACAGCCCAACAAGAATAAATGGTATGCTCAGCCATTGTCCGGTTGAGAATTGACCTAAATATTCTTCGAATCCACCTTGGCTTTCTTTGACAAATTCTACCACGAAACGAACCGACCATAACAAGACCAGAAATAATCCGAATAGAAATCCAAGTCGTTCTCTTACATTCGTCTTCCAATAAAGGAAAAATAAAATCGCAAAAACAAAGACATAACAAATCGCTTCGTATAATTGTGCAGGATGTTTGGCAGGAACTTCTTGTAGAACAGCAGAAAATTTTGGATCGTTGACAATCGCGTGATAGGCCTCTTTTGCGTTAGGAAGTTGTGTTCTAGCCATCGCATCGCGTGCACTGAAATGATCTCTTACGAATTGAATGCCAAAGGAAGAAGTTGTTTCTTTTCCTACGATTTCAGAGTTGAAAAAATTACCAATTCGCACGAATATTGCGCCACTTGCCACGGGAATGACCACACGATCTAGCACCCAAAGCAATGGTTTTTTCATAATGTTTTTGCTGAAAAAATACATGGCGAGTATGATAGCGATGGCAGCGCCATGACTCGCTAATCCTTGAAAACCAGTAAACTCAAAAGTGGGGTCGAATCGGAATGGCAGTAATATTTCTGATAGGTGATTGCTATAATATTCCCAATCATAAAAGAAAACATGTCCTAATCTTGCGCCAAGTAACGTCGCTAAAACAGTCCAAATAAATAAAGAATCTAGCTTTTCCAGTGATTCATTTTCGCGTTCAAAAATATGCTTCATGATATACCATCCAAGTCCGAATGCAATGACAAACATCAAACTGTAATAGCGTATGACGAAAAAACCTAAATCGATTCCTTCAGTGGGATTCCAGACTATTGATAAGGGTAAAGACATAACTTTGGGGTTTATATTTTTGTAAAAATAAAGAATTTTGGCAGAGTTTACGCAAAAGCGCCGGAATCTTTATAAGCGCCTACTTTTTAGGAACTGGATCGTAGCCACTTTTTCCCCAAGGGTGGCAGCTGCTAATTCTCTTGATTGCCAGCCAGCCTCCTTTAAAGACACCATGCGTTTTGATCGCTTCCAAACTGTAATGCGAACACGTTGGTTCAAATCGACAGGCCGCTGGGGTAAATGGCGAAATCGCGACTTGGTAAAATCGGATTAATAGAATAAAAGGAAAGCGTAGTATTTTGGAGAGCATATTGGGAGTTGTAGGTTGTTGGTTGTAAGTTGTAGGTTAACTTAATCGAACTTACAACTTACAACCTACAACAATCATAGACTAAATGTAGTGCCTTCTTTACCATCCTTCAACTGAATGCCTAATGCAATCAATTGATCTCGTATTTGATCAGAAAGCGCAAAATTCTTGTTGGCTCGAGCTTCATTTCGCATACCAATAAGCATATGGATGACACCTTCTAATTTCTGGGTATTGTTGCCTGATTCTTTTTCATTCACTAATCCCAAGACGTCAAATACAAAGGCATTCATCAATTTTGAAAACGTTTCCAAATCAGCCGCATTTAATGTGGCAGAACCATCATTCAGCAGGTTAACAAAACGAACGCCTTCAAACAGTTGCGCAATCAAAATGGGTGAATTGAAGTCATCGTTCATAGCCTCATAACATGCATTCATCCATGAATTGATGTCGATAGAAGAAGACGTCTTTTGTTGAATTTCGCCCAAAATCCCCATCGCTTCCATCAATCGATTATAGCCTTTTTCAGCCGCTACAATCGCATCGTCTGAGAAATCTAGCACACTTCTGTAATGCGCTTGCAACATAAAAAATCGTGCAACGCTTGGTGAAAACGCTTTGCTCAAAAATGGACTTTCACCAGTTAGAATTTCTCTTGGAAGAATGTTATTTCCGGTAGATTTTGCCATTTTCTTTCCGTTTAAAGTAAGCATGTTGGCGTGCATCCAATAATTAACCGGTGTTTTGCCTGTACAAGCTTCGTTTTGTGCAATTTCACATTCGTGGTGCGGAAATTTTAAATCCATTCCGCCACCATGAATATCGAATTGATTGCCCAAATATTTCGTGCTCATCGCAGTACACTCAAGATGCCAACCCGGGAAACCATCGCCCCAAGGAGAAGGCCAACGCATAATATGTTGCGGTTCAGCTTTTTTCCACAGTGCAAAATCTTGTGAGTTTCTTTTGTCAGATTGTCCGTCTAAGTCGCGGGTGTTGGCCAACATGTCATCTATGTTTCGCCCGCTTAATTTTCCATAGTGATTTGTTTCGTTGAATTTCACTACATCAAAATACACCGAGCCATTGGCTTCATATCCGATTCCAGAATCTATGATTTTCTTGACAATTTCGATTTGTTCTATAATATGTCCAGTCGCTGTTGGTTCGATACTTGGAGGCAAGAAATTGAATTCGTGCAAGATATCGTGAAAGTCAACGGTGTATTGTTGCACCACTTCCATCGGCTCCAGTTGTTCCAGTCGCGCTTTTTTTGCAATTTTATCTTCACCTTCATCAACATCATCAACGATATGACCTACGTCAGTAATATTTCGGACATAACGAACCTTGTAACCCAAATGCAGTAAATATCTGAATATCACATCAAACGACATAAAAGTTCTGACATTTCCTAAGTGCACATTGCTGTAAACGGTTGGTCCACAAACATACATGCCAACATTTCCTTCGTGAATTGGCGTAAAAGTTTCCTTTTCACCCGAAAGCGAGTTGTATATTTTTAACGTTTGATTTTGGTATAAAGTCATCGTGATTTTGGTTAATCGTGTAATTGTTTAATTGGTTATTCGTTTAGTCGTTTAACCGTTTATTTGTTAAATCGTTTAATCGTTAAATCGTTGGTCGGTTTAACAAATAAACGGTTAAACGATTAAACTCTTTAAAATTTTATGAATTCGAAAGATAGTATTTTTTTAGACTATTTATTTGGTTACAAATTTTTTCTAATTTTTCTCGGCAAATCAAATATTCCGTTTCAGGTAAATATTCTAGGTCTTTAGAAATGATGAGATGATTTAGCGTTTCCATTGCGGAAGAATAAGAAATGGTCAAGAAATGTGCTTTGTCTTTCTTTGTATTTCTGCAAGTTCCTTCAGCAATATTTGTAGCAATTGAGGAGGAACTTCTTTTCAATTGCGAAGTTATTCCATAAGATTCCTTTGAGGGAAAACTATTTGTAAAGTCATAAATTCTTATGATGAATTCTCTGGAGTTTTTCCAGACTTCTAATTTTTCGAATGAGAAAGTGTACATGGCGTTTAGTTGTTTATTTGGTGAATCGTTTATTTGTGGAATCGTTTATTTGTGGAATCGTTTATTTGTGGAATCGTTTAATCGTTTATTTGTTTAATCGTGTAATCGTGGATTTGTTTAATCGTTTGGTTGCGATGTTAATTGCGGATGAATTTGCTAGCCCCGATAGCAGCGGCATCCTTTTTTGTTTATAAAAATCTAGTGACTTTTCGGGATGTTCAAAACAAAAAAGATAGAGCGGATAGCGGGATTAGCTCCTAAAAAAAGCACTCAAATTTAAATTATTTCTTCATCGAACCAACCGTTTTAACAATTAAACAAATAAACGATTAACCCTATTAAAATTTCGTGTCTAATTTAATATACTCTAAAAACTCTTGTCGTTTTGATTCATTTTTAAACTGACCGCCATATTCAGCCGTTACCGTGCTGCTTTCAATGTCGCGAATTCCTCTGGAGTTCACGCATAAATGTTTCGCATCGATCACACAAGCAACATCATCTGTCTTCAAAACTTTTTGAAGTTCTTGTACAATTTGCATGGTCAATCGCTCTTGTACTTGTGGTCTTTTGGCAAAATAATCGACAATGCGGTTCATTTTTGAAAGTCCAATGACTTTTCCGCTAGAAATGTAAGCAACATGTGCTCTTCCAATAATTGGCAACAAATGGTGTTCGCAAGTCGAGTAGAGCGTTATATTTTTTTCCACTAGCATTTCGCCGTATTTGTATTGGTTTTCGAAGGTCGATGAACTTGGCTTTTTATTGGGATTTAATCCGCCAAAAATTTCTTTCACAAACATTTTTGCTACTCGGTTGGGTGTTCCTTTGATGCTATCATCGGTTAAATCCATTCCTAAAGTAAAAAGGATATTTTCAACGTCTTTTTTTATGGCTTCGATTTTATCCTCGTCAGACAGGTCGAATGCGTCTTTTCGAATCGGATTATTTGCATTTGAAGTAAAATGATCATGCGCTGATTCATCCTGAAATTCCTCGTTTGTTGTCATCAAGTAGTAGTATTTTGTAGCTTTTTTTTGAGCGACAAAGATAAATAATTAAAGTCAATTGAAAATCCAAGATTGTTAAATAATAAATTATATTTAGAATCAAGTTTCATCTTCATCAAATTTTTGTAAATTACGCTGCCAAAATTATTTGCTATGAAAAAGAAATTACTTTATTGGATATTTATATTCACGGTTATTCCATTTATAAATTCTCAAAATTTAGTTGTTAATGGTGATTTTTCCGACGGTAATTTTTTAGCGGGGACTACCGGATTTACTTCTGATTATGGTTTTGTTACCGCACCCAATCTTACGGGTGTTTCCGGTAAATTTGGTATAGTGAGCAATCCCAATGCTTGGCTCAGTACGACCTCCAATTGTGGTGATCATACTACAGGTTTGGGCAACATGATGGTAGTTGATGGTTCGGTGGCCAACGCTGGTAATGACCGAGTTTGGATTCAAACTGTTCCTGTGACTCCGGGTAAAAATTATTCATTTACTTTCTGGGTTCAATCGCTAAGTATTGCGAACCTAGCATCATTGGAAACACAAATCAATGGCGTTTCACTGGGTGCGGCTGTTGTAGCTCCATCAACGGTTGTTTGTGGGAATTGGCTGAGAGTCAATTATACATGGAATTCAGGTGCAAGTGCGTCAGCGCAAATTGCAATTTATGATAGGATCGTACAAGCAGCAGGAAATGACTTCGCTATTGATGATATTGAACTTGTTCAATTGCCTACTGCAACAATTTCGGGAGGCAATACGGTTTGTCTTAATAGTACAGGTAACGTGATTACTTTTACTGGAGCTGATGGTGTCGCACCTTATACGTTTGTTTACAATATAAATGGCGGGTCAAATTTGTCGGTAACCTCGACTACTAGCGATACAGCCACAGTTCAAGTGCCTACTGATGTCGCTGGACCATTTACCTATAATTTAGTGAGTGTTTCTTATGGCACTGCTCCAGTCTATTCTCAAAATCAGTCTGGAAGTGCGTTGATGACCATATTAACATTGCCAACAGCCACAATTACAGGAGATGCTTTTGTTTGTTCTGGTGCCACGGGGACTGTTAATTTCAATGGAACGCCAGGGGCAACAGTAACTTACACGATAAATAGCGGAGCAAGTCAGACCGTTACTTTGGGTGCATTAGGAACTGGGTCGGCTACTTCGTTACCATTAACGGCAAGTAGTACGTACGAGTTGGTCAGTGTTGACTCAAACGGGACAACAAATTGTAGTCAGAGCTTAACAGGATCCGCAACGTTAAGTGTGCCAACAGCAACCATTTTTGGAAGCACCACTGTTTATGCTGGAGAATCAGTAGTAATTAGCTTTTTTGGTACACCGGGCGTAACGGTTAATTTTACATCAGTTCTAGGACCCCAAAGTGTTCTTTTAAATGCTGCTGGAATCGGAAGTTATAACGTGCCTTATATCAGTGCTACTACCGTTTTTTCATTAGTGAACGCCACAGTTGGTCCTTGTGTTACGCCATTAGTGGGTAATGTGACAATTACTGTACTTTCTGCGTGTAGCCTTGCTAGTACAGGTGTTGTGCCTCTGGCGGAGGTTGACATCGTAGCGCCGCAAGCGGTTTGTAATATAGGTCAATGTACTGATTTGTTGGCGGAATACACTAGAATTGCTTCTACGGATGATGGTAATGCCACTACGGATGATTATGAAGTTTGTTCGGTTCCCTATTCACCATCTTTCCCTTTTACTGGTGGTACCGTAATTAATGCAACTGGTGATGATTCTTGGTCTCCCATAGTGACGCTTCCTTTTACATTTAATTTTTATGGAAATTGCTATAATAATGTATTAGTAGGAACGAATGGTGTGATTAGTTTTGACATAGGCCCACAAGTTCCTTTAGGTTATTGCAATTGGCCATTTACTGCTACGATTCCAAATGCAGGGTTTCCGATAAAAAATGCTATTTTTGGAGTTTATCAGGATACAAATATTGCATCGCCGCCGGTAACTAATCCTGCGCTGCAAAACGTAAACTACTATGTTTTAGATTCTGGACCGAATGCTGCACCTAATCGTGTTTTTGTGGCTAATTTTAATGAATTGCCGCAGTATAGTTGTAATGCTGGAGTAGGTTTTCAAACGAGTCAAATCGTGATTCACGAAACAACGAATATTATTGAAGTATTGGTAAGCAAACGAACTTCTTGTACAACGTGGAATTCAGGAAGCGGTTTAATTGGAATTCTAAATCAATCCGGTGCATTAGCCGAAGTTCCGCCTGGTAGAAATACAGGCACTTGGGGTGCGGTAAATGAGGCTTGGCGTTTTATACCTATTGCAGAACCTACACCAATTACAACGCAACTAACTTGGGAGTTCAATGGAAATCCAATAGGTGTGCTGAATGAAAACCCTTTGAATATTTGTCCCACAACTGCAGGAACTTATTCCGCAGTAGTGAGTTACAGAAAATGCGACGGTTCTATTGCTGAAGTGCGAAAAGACCTTGTTGTTGATGTTGCTCCTCCATTACCAGCAGCCGACCCAGTAGATATAACTATATGTTCTTCGAACTTGCCACCATATACTATAAATATTGATCAGAATGCGCTAATTTTGAGTACTGTGCCAGTAGCGGAGCAGGGGAATTATAGTATCAAATATTATGAGAATTTAAATGACGCGAAAAATGACGCACCAACTAATATTGATTTTGCTTCTGTCGCAGATTTAGCAACTTATCAAGTGAGTGTAGTCCCGAGAACCATTTATGTTCGCATCGAAGACTTGGTGACCACTGGTTGTTATAATATACGCTCGTTCGTAATTGATGTCGTCAATAGTCCGTCAGGGACCTTCAGTTATGCCGGTAGTCCTTATTGTAACAATGATCCTGCGTTGAAGTTGCCCACACTTTTTGCATTAACCTCTGGAGGAACTTTTTCTGCAACACCGGCTGGATTGTCGATAAATCCTGCAACAGGTGCCATTGATGGGATTGCAAGTACA
>JBIKRP010000055.1:0-9260 GCA_044349145.1 Flavobacterium sp. | reverse complement strand
CAAAGTAACGTCTGTATAAATTTTTGCAGTCGATTCATTAAAATTTCCTGTAGAAACCAAACCATATCGCTTTAATTTACCATCATGAATGCGCTCGATAACACAAATTTTACTATGAACTTTTAAACCTTTGATTCCAAAAATCAAATTGATTCCTTCGGTTTGCATTTGTTCTGCATAGTAAATGTTGCTCGCTTCGTCAAATCGCGCTTGCAATTCTATTTGAACTGTTACTTTTTTACCGTTTTTGGCAGCGTTAATCAATGAACTAATAATCTGCGAATTCTTAGCTAATCGGTAAAGTGTAATTTTTATTGTGGTAACTTTCGGATCTAGTGCTGCTTCACGAAGAAACTTGATTACATAGGAAAAGGATTGATAAGGTGCATTGATGAGATAATCTTTCTTGCTGATTTTCTCTAAAATACTTCCTTCTAAACTCAAATCACAAACCGGCAGTGGCTCGTTGGTTTTGTATAACAAATCGTATCTTCCCAAATTAGGAAAACTCATGTAATCTCTTCTGTTGTGGTATCTCCCACCAGGAATGATACTATCCGTTTCATGGATATTCATTTTTGTAATAAAGAACTTCAGCGTGTCTTTGCTAATTTCTTTATCATAAACGAATCGCACTGGCTCACCAATTCTTCTATCTTTCACGCTGGTAGCAATCTTCTCCATCATGCTTTTGCTCATATCACTGTCAATTTCAAGCTGCGCATCTCTGGTAATCTTGATCATGTTTGCAGAAATACTCTCATAATCAAAAATGCTAAAAATACTGTGCAAATTATGTCGAATGACATCATCCAATAATATGATATAGCTCTTCCCATCCTTGGGCGGAAGCACTACAAAACGGTTGATTGTTTTTGGGATTTCAATAACAGCATATGTCACTTCCTGTTTTGGTTTGACTAAGTTAAGAATAGTTCGTTTGGAAGGTTTTGGCTTCATCACCAATTTTACCGCTAAATAGCCCGAAGTGTCTTTTAGTAATGGAAACTCCGCCAAATCATTCAATATGATCGTCACCAATGCAGGACTCACCGTTTGAATAAAAAAGTCCTTAATAAACGACTCGTGTTCTTCTAAAATCTGATTTTCATTGATAATAAAAATATTCTCAGATTCTAGCTTCTTTTGGATAACATGAAGAATTCTCAAACTTTCGGCTTGTTGCTGAATCACAATTTGAGTGATTTCTTGTAATAATTGTTGAGAGCTAATACCACCGAGCACTTTTTCACCTGAAATTCCAGACATACTAAGTCGTCGGATGGCGGCAAAACGCACTCTAAAAAATTCATCTAGATTATTGGAAAAAATACCTACAAAACGAAGTCTATCTAATAAAGGCACTGTGTCATCGCCCGCTTCTTGTAAAACTCTAGCATTAAATGCCAACCAACTTTTCTCTCTATCTATATAGGTATTCTGCGACATGTAACTAATTTAAATCTTTTGGGAAAATTACTTTTAATGTTTTACCGCTTTGTATGGATTGCCAATCTTCTGTATCAAATTGCAAAGAAACAAAACCAGAAGTGGATACATTGTCGATAAAAGTGCTGCCAAATTTATTAACAAAATTTGTAATTGCCTCGTTATGTCCAAAAAGAATAACATTATTATAAGAATTTGGAAATAATTTGATGATGCTTTCTAATTTGCGGTCATCAAATGTATATAAGGCTTCAGAAAATATAATATTCTCGATAGGATATGAAAAATTCTGAGCAAAAATAATGGCAGTTTCCTTCGCTCTTTTTGCTGCACTTGATAGGACTTGAAATTGTTTCGGCAAAAATGGCAAACAACTAGTAGCAACATCATGAGCGTCTTTGATGCCACGTTGCATTAATGGACGATCAAAATCTTGTAGCGGTGCATCCCAACTTGATTTAGCGTGTCTAATAAGTATTAAGTTTTTCATAACCTAGAGTTTAAAGGTACAATGTACTGATATAAATTATCATAACGAGTATCAATTCCAATTAATTCCGATTTGAATTTCAAAAAAAACGACCTATTTTACTTGTATTTTTTTGTAATACAATTCTTTCTTAAATATAGTAATAATGTATTTCATCGATGTTTTACGTATTTAATCGTCTTTTTGTTTTGTTGAAAGCTATAGAAGGAATACATTTGAATGTCAAAATAAAACAAAAGTGAAATACTTTTACTCAACATACAAGGAAAACAGAGAGTTCCGATGGTTCGCCATTGCGACACTCTTTTTGTTGAGTCATTATGACTTTGGATACGCTCAAGTGCGCGTGCCTTTCAAAATCAGAACATCTTCAAGCACTCCATTACAAAAGAACTACAGCATCAATGGCGATTTCAGCTTTATTGGGAATACCAATTTAACCTTAGTCAATTATGACAACAATGGAAACAACAATAACAATTCAATGCAATATGTTGATATTGATAATGATCCCTCTACGTGGAATTCTTCTTCTGCCAATCTTTCTTTTTTACATGAAAATGGTTCATTAGATTCTTGTACGGAGATTCGCTATGCTGGATTATATTGGACTGGTCGAAGTACACCTGATGGCGCCGCTTATAGTCCGAATGAATTCACAATTACAAAAAATATTGATGGAACTGCTGTCACAAAAAGCTTTAATAAGAAAAGGATACTTTTCAAAGGACCGAATTCTGGAAGTTATAGCGAGTTCATTGCTCAAGAAAATGCCATTTATTATCCAAATACTTCTGATGCTTTTATTTATTCTGCGTACACTGAAGTTACTGACTACGTTCGTCAACATGGTATAGGAACTTACTTTGCTGCAGATCTCGCTTTGGTTGAAGGAAACGGAAGCGGTACTGGCTATTCAGGTGGTTGGGGACTCATTGTAATATATGAAAATTCAAAAATGAAACATCGCGACATCACTTTGTTTGACGGACATGCTTTTGTATTAAATTCGACAACAAATGGATATAACGTAGAAGTCGATGGTTTCAATACCTTACGCACAGGAAACGTCGGAGTCAAATTTGGCATTATGGCTAGTGAAGGAGATGTGGGATTGAATGGAGACTATTTTCAGATACAAAGAAATAGCGATCTTACTTTTAAGAGTCTGCAACATTCATTAAATGCTGAGAACAACTTTTTTAACTCTTCCAATACAAGTGCAACTAGAAATCCAAATTTATCTAATAATACAGGAATTGATATTGCCACCTTTTCGCTTCCAAACGAAAATAACCTAGTTATTGGCAACAATCAAACTTCCACTAATTTTAGATATGGTACAGTTGGCGATACGTTCGCTATTTTTGCAATTGCACTTGCTGTAGATTCCTATCTTCCAAAAGTAGAAAATACAATTTCCGTTTCAAGTATCAATGGAATTCCATTTGATCCAAATACCAAAGTCTTACCAGGTCAAGAAATAAACTTTAATGTGGCCATCAGAAATGCAGAAAACGAGTCGATTTCTAATTTTAAAATCGTCGTGCCCATGCCTTTTAATGCTAGTTTTGTTAATGAAAGTGCGCAAGGTATCATCGCTGCCAATCCGTCGGCATCAAACACAAACAATATCTTTTTTGATTCGACAATCGGAACTAACGGCGCACTAGTTTGGAACTACGGTACCTTAGCAGTTGGTGAAAACCCAGAAACAGTTTTGGCAAATCTTCGCTTCAAAATCAAAGCAACGGAGGATTGTTTTATTCTCAAAAATAATGTTTGTGACTCTACTATTTATGTGGAAGGATTTTCAACTGGAACAGGCAGTATCAGTAATGTAACTTTTGATTCTTGCCCATTTATAATAGGAAAAAATACGAATGGAAATTGCGCGGGAGATATTGTGAAAGGCCCAATAAAAATTGCTGTTGATGCTGCAGATTTTGTAGAAAGTAGCTGCGCGAATAACATCATTCGAAATTTTACATTCTGCAACGGTCAAAGTGCGGTATCAATATCGGAGATTGCTTCCTATTTCCCGGCGGGATGTCAATTTTACAACGCTTTCCCGGTGACTGAAAATTCAATACTTTATTCGAATTCTGAGGGATTTCCTTTGGCAGTTGGAAGTACAATTAATTATTTTGCAGTTCCAATGAATTTAGGCGCTGGTTGCTACTATCCGTTTTCACTAACGAAGTGCACAGAACTTATAGCCAATAACGATATTGGAAATACAATTAGCAGCGGTATTGGTGGGATCGCCTACAATAATATTTTAGCCAATGACACTTTAAATGGTCTTGAGGTCTTGCCATCGCAAGTGCAAATCACACTTATAAATCCAACTACTGGAATCACATTAAACAACGCCAACATCCTCGTTGCTGCCGGCACAGCAGTTGGCCATTATACACTAACCTACCAAATATGCGACTTGACCGATCTTTCACGATGTCAAAAAGCGAATGTGAATTTCACTGTCACTAATACTCAAATTGTTGCGGAAAATAATGATTTTGAAATTGAATGTTCGAGCACTGGTATCATTGGCAATATTTTGAACAATGACACACTGAATGGAGCAACTTGTCAACCAAATGAAGTTGATATAACTATTGTTTCGAATACAAATGAAAGTATTCAACTCAATACTGCAACCGGGGAGATTTTAATCGATGGCGATTTAAATTCGGGAAATTATTTATTGGAATACAAGATTTCTGTACAGGGAAATCGAGCACTTTTTGACTTCGCCGCTGTTAATATAGAGGTTGTCGACCGAACGCCACCTGCCCAACCGTTACTTGTTGATTTAGTTGATTATTGTGCCATTACTGCTGCAGTTCCAAATACAACCGATTCTTGTTCAGGTATCGTCAATGGTCATACTGAAGATCCTCTAGAGTATTCAATACCAGGAGAATATATCATACATTGGCGTTTTACTGACGAAAGTAACAACAGCTCCTATGTTAATCAAAGAATATTACTGAGAAATAGTGAAGATGCTGTACCTGGCTATGGTTATGTCAATTGTAATCTCGATAATGATGCGAGTCTAAATATTGATCTGAATTCTTACTTACCAGAAGGAACAAATCGCGAAGGAAATTGGTCTTCGTCGACTAGCACTCCAAATTTAGAAGGGTCGGTTTTTAGTCCATACCAAGCGCCGACGGGCCATTATGATTTTCAATATTTGTACAACGATGGAAATTGTAACCAAACGGCCAATGTAACCATTGAGGTAAATAACGACTGTTATGTTGCTCCTGCCTGCAATTTGTTGGTTCATAATTCATTTTCACCAAACAATGATGGTATTAATGAAGTATTTTTTATAGAGAATATTGATCAGATTAATTGCTTCCCGACGAATAGTGTAGAAATCTATAACCGCTGGGGCGTATTGGTTTTTAAGATAAATCAATACGATAATTTGAACCGAGTATTTCGAGGCATTTCTGAAGGTCGTGCCACGTTAAACGAATCCGAAAAATTGCCAACGGGAACTTATTATTATATAATTAAGTATGAGGATGAGAATTCTAATGTTAAGGAACAAGTAGGCTACGTGTATTTGGTGATCTAAAATACTAAAAAACAGTAAAATAAATAATCAAAGTGGACAAAATGAATTTAAACAATAATAACAAATATTCAAAATAGTGAAGTGTATTAAACAAAAATCTGTCATTTTAACGAGTTTTCGTGTTGTTGGTAGAAAAAATGGTTGGAAAAATATTTATGTAAGTAAATTAGCCCAAAATATTTTAGCCGATTCCCAAATCTATCTAAAAATTTAAATCGAAAACGTAACAACAAATGTATTAATCTATAATTCTATGGAAAAAAGTGTCCCAAATCAATTCTTTAAACCACTGAACAATTTTCTTTTGTTTGGTCAAATTCAAATCTTAATTATGAAACGACTACTACTATTATTTGTATTGGCATTCTATTGTGCTAATATTAGTGCACAGGAAAGAGGTTCTCAAGGATCTCAAGTAATGGAGGTAAACGCCTATATGGCATACCTGCGTGCTTCTGAAGTAAGTGCAAGAAATTTGAATTCAAATTCAAGTCGATTGGAAAATTTACTTAAAGAAGTGCAGCCCGCAATTTATTTTCTCAATGGAGAAATAAGATTGTACGGAGAGAACCCTACTTCTCTCTATACTGACGTTGCTTCATTGCAAGGTCTTGGTTCTAGAATTACCGCCAATGAAAGTATCGAAATTGTTACGATTTCAATGAATCAAATTTCAGATTTGAGTAATCCTATTGATTTATCTGTATTTTCAAATTTCCCTAATTTGAAGTACATCTACATAATGTCTACTGTTGAAACTTCGGGAAATGTTATTTCAGGTTTAGTTCGAAATAGCAATTCAAGATTTGGAGTTTTCTATAAAGTTGACAAAGGTTCTTAATTCCCCAAATTAAAAAAAAATCAAGATGAAAAAATTATATTTTAATTCAAAAGCTAATAACCTATTTTTCGGTTATTTTTCAATTGTATTCCTGCTTTTGGGAATTTCATTGACAACAACGGCACAACTTAGAGTTCCTTTTACACAGAGAACATCTCAGTATACTCCAGACAAGAGAGTGTACAATGTAAAAGGTGATTTTACTATAATGGGGAACACCAATATGACACTACAAAGTTATGGTGATCAAACTCAAAATGGTAATAACAGCATGATTTATGTGGATGTTGACGGAAACACCAGCAATGGGGTTGATGGAAAACCAACATTCAATTCTTCTCGTTCCACGTTGACATTTTCAACAGAGAACGGAGCTATTCCATCATGTTCAAATATTATTTATGCTGGTTTGTATTGGTCAGGAAGAGCGTCAGATAGTAATCCAAGTAACAATAGCTTTTCGGTAACGAAAAACATCAATGGTACTTCTGTAACAAAGAACTTCGATAAACGAAATATTTCTTTGAAAGGTCCAAACGCCACTACCTATACTCAATTCTCAGCCAGTGCAACTGACATCTACTATCCAACAACTTCGGATGGTTTTATGTTTTCTGCCTATAAAGAAGTAACCGATTATGTTCGCGCCAATGGTATTGGAGAATATACTGCTGCCGACCTTGCTGTAAATGAAGGTAACGGAGGCGGAACAGGATTTTATGGAGGTTGGTCACTTATTGTTGTTTACGAAAATTCAAAAATGAAATATCGTGATGTGACTATTTTTGACGGACATGCCTATGTAACTGGTGGTACAGCTAGTTTTGAAATTCCAGTTGCAGGCTTTAATACTGTTCAAGCTGGACCTGTAGGTGTAAAATTAGGCTTAATGGCTGGAGAAGGTGATAATGGAATTTCTGGGGATTACTTTGAAATTAGGAGACAAAGTGACAACACCTTTACTCGATTAAGTCATCCTGGAAATTCAACTGGGAATTTCTTTACTTCTGCGATACAAACAGGAGGAAATGCCAGAACTCCGAATCTAGTTAATAATACTGGATTAGATATTAGTATGTTCAATATACCAAACACTAATAATAGTGTCTTAACTAATAACCAGACTTCAACTACGTTTAGATACGGATCAACACAAGATACCTATGTCATCTTTGCAATCGCAATGGCAGTTGATGCTTATATTCCTGAAGTTGAAAATATATTGACTGCAACTACGGTCAATAATATTCCTGTAACCACAGAACCTTATATCTCGTTGCCTGGAGAAGATGTCGGTTTCAATATTGATATCAAAAACCTAGGTACGGAAGCCATTAATAATTATAGATTAGTTGTTCCAATTCCATATAACGCTTCTTATGTTCCTGGAAGCGCAGTTGGTACTATATTGTTTACACCACTTCCTACTCCAAATACTTTAACTTTCGATCCAACGCTCGGAGCTACGGGTTCTATCGTTTGGAATATCGGAACCTTGCCTTTAGGTGCTAATCCAAGTACATTACTTGCCAAACTTTCGTTTAAGTTAAAAACTACGACCGATTGTTCTATTCTATTGAATCCAACTTGTGGAAGTCCAATTTTTGTTACTGCAAGTTCAAGTGGTACAGGCGCAATTACTGGTACCACATTCGCTGGCACAAGAGCCATCAAAGGATATACAAATAATGGTACTTGTATAGGTCAGCCAATACTTGAAAACTTAGCAATAGGAATTAATGGATCGAATTATGTTGCAGCAAATTGCCAAAACACGCCATTAATTAGAAATTTTGGATTCTGTAATACAGGTTCAACCATTGGAACATCTGCCATTTCAGCAAATTTCCCTCCTGGTTCTACCTTTTATAATGAATTTCCAGTTACGTTGAGTTCTATTCAGTACTCTGATGCTAATCCATTCCCATTAGTGGCTGGATCAACCACAACTTATTATGCATTACCACCAAATACTACTGGATGCTTCTTCCCTTTCACCATTTCAAAATGTAAAGTAATTGACGCTGTTAATGATTCAATTGGACCAATCAACGGTACAACTGGAAACACTAATGCAGGAAACATATTCAATAATAACGGAAGTGGAATTGACACATTGGGTGGAAATCTAGTGCTTATTACTCAGGTTAATCTAACCGTGTTGACACCAGCAACGCCAATCAACGGAGGCTTTGTTCCCTCGATTGATTTGTTAACAGGTAACATTATTGTTCCTGCTGGAACTCCTGCTGGAGTATACACCATAGTTTATCAAATCTGTGAGAAAATAACACCTACCAATTGTGATTCTGCAACAGTAACGATTTGTGTTGGAAATGCCCCAATTTCTGGAGGTGATCAAGTGGCTTGCCAGACTTCTCCAACTCAAACTTTAACTGCTACCGCGACAGCGCCTGGACAAACAATCGTTTGGTACAATGCGCTAACGAACGGCAATATTGTAGCTTCTCCAACACTTAATACGGTTGGTACAGTTACTTATTATGCACAAGCAAATGTTGGAAATTGTTCTTTCCCTACGCGCACTCCTGTTACTTTGACAATCAATCCTGCTTCTGTAGTACCTGTAACTGGTGGAAACCAAAGTGAATGTGAGGCTTCTCCATTGCAAACATTGACTGCCACTGCAACGGTTCCTGCTGGATCAACTGTAGTTTGGTATAATGCTGCTACAAATGGTAGTATCGTAACTAATCCAACTTTAAATACTGTTGGTACTGTAACTTATTACGCACAAGCGGTTAACGCGAACAACTGTTCAAGTTTATCTAGAACTGCGGTTACTTTGACAATCAATCCTGCTTCTGTTGTTCCAGTTTCTGGTGGAAACCAAACTGAGTGTGAAGCTTCTCCATTACAAA
>JBIKRP010000395.1:0-2649 GCA_044349145.1 Flavobacterium sp. | reverse complement strand
AACTCGAGCAAAGCCGTCTTCGAATGATTTAATTACATCATATTTGGGTTCTAAAACAACTAGCATTTTAGTATTAATTATACCTATTTTATCCTTTTGCTTTATAAAAGCAACACCGTCTTCAAAATCAAATATTTTTTCGGAATCAGGTGAGGCTACTGTCTCTCCTTTCTTATTAATATAGAACCATTTATCATTTTTAAATACTACACAAAATCCACTATTAAAATATTTTACTTTATTGAAAGTAGCTTGAATAGCCCAATCTCCTTTAGTATCTATAAAACCCCATAAACCATTTTCTTCAACCGCGGCTAGTCCTTCCGAAAAATCCTTAGCTGATTTAAATTTAGGTTGAATTACGAAATCACCATTCTTGGAAATATATCCAAATTTTTCTTCTTTTCTAACTAGTGCCAACTCCTGTGAGTTACTTAATTGTGTTAAAAACACAACAAAAATGAATATTTTTTTCATGGCTTTTTATATTAACAGTTAATTTTCAACAAGATAATTCTTCACTTTTTGAATAAATGGATACATTACTTGATCTTCCTTGAAAGTAGGAATAATTGCTCTAACATCATCATACAGTTTTTTGGTAACAGATGAAATTTCGTTTTTTTGTTCCAATGCATCAATAGCTTGAATTATAGTAATTAATTCAATACTTAAAACTTCGAATGCATTTTCAATAACTCTTGCAGTGATTATCGCCGCATTAGTTCCCATACTCACAATATCCTGATTGTCGTTATTGTTAGGAATACTGTGAATGTACATTGGATTTGAAAGCATTTGGTTTTCGGCTGTCGTTGAAGTTGCTGTAAACTGGGCGCCTTGCATTCCAAAATTATAACCTAATGTTCCTAAATTGACAAAAGGAGGAAGAATTTCATTGATTTTGGAATTTAGCAAATAATTCAACTGACGCTCTGAAAGCATTGTTAATTTAGTTATGGCTATTTTAAGTTTATCCATTTCAAAAGAAATGTAATCTCCATGGAAATTACCTCCGTGATAAACATGCCTGTTTGCAACATCTATAATTGGATTGTCGTTAACAGAATTGAACTCTTTCTCAAGGATATCTGCAACATTGTCAATAGTTTCCTGAATTGGCCCTAGAATTTGAGGAACGCAACGCAAAGAATAATACTCTTGTACTTTATCAGTGAACACGCTTTCTGTATTTTCACCTGTATATAAATGATCTTCTCGCTTGCGTATAAGTTTACTGTCTAAAAGGTTTGTGCGCATTCTTTCGGCTATTTCACGCTGACCTTTATGTAACTTAGTATTATTGAGTTCCGCGGATAAATGATCATCATATGCTCTTACAATTTCATTGATGGCACAAGAAAATTTGAGTGACCAATTAGCCAGTTTATTTGCCTTGTGAACATTTACAACACCAATACCAGTCATAACCGAAGTACCGTTCATCAATGCTAATCCTTCACGAATTTCAACTTGTATGGGTTCTAATCCTTCTTCTATAAATACTTCTTTTGTAGATTTTCTTTCGCCTTTGTGAAACACTTCTCCTTCACCGATAAGTACTAAGGCAAGATGTGCTAACTGAACCAAATCGCCAGAAGCCCCAACTCCGCCGTGCTCAAAAATCAAAGGCGTAATGTCTCGGTTAATAAGTTCCTTCATCAGATGAATTACTGATGGATGAACACCTGAATAGCCTAATGACAACGTATTTAATCTAGCAAGAATGGCAGCTTTGACAGCTTGTGCTTCTATAGGTTTTCCTGTACCTGAAGAATGACTACGAATAAGGTTATATTGTAATTGTATTCGGTCTTCGTCCTTTATGCGATATTGTGCCATCGGACCAAAACCTGTATTCACCCCGTAAATGACTTTGCTTTTTGAAAATTCGTTTAAAAAATTGAAGCTTCTTTTAACTCTTCTCAAGACCGCTTCGCTTATTTGGATCTTTTCGTTTTTAAAAATTATAGATTCAAATTCCTTTAAACTTAAATATTCATTAATAGTTTCCATTCAGCCTTTACGTTTTTTATAGGTATAGTTTTTATATTAAATTAATTTGTAGTTAATTTGAACGGGCAAATGTAAGATATAAATCACAAATAAAAGTATATGTTAAAGGAGTTTGTTGATGTTTTGGTAATTGGAGCTGGTCCATCCGGATGTGTCTCTGCTGCTCATCTTCACAACAATGGTGTGAAAGTAAAAATAGTTGAAAAAACAAAGTTTCCTCGCTTAGTAGTCGGAGAAAGTTTGATTCCGCGCGTCATGGATCATTTTTCAGAAGCAGGTTTATTTGAATCGTTAGACGCGATGAATTTTGAAAAGAAACTCGGTGCCCGATTTATTCGTGGAGAAGAGATTTGCATTTTCGATTTTAGTAAAAAATACGGAGAAGGTTGGGATTGGACTTGGCAAGTTCCAAGAGCCGATTTTGACAATACTATGGCGCAAGAAGTCATCCGCAAAGGCATTAATTTAGAGTTTGAATCAGAAGTAGTTTCTATTTCTTTTGAAGGAAAAAAATCGATTACTGTGATAAAAGACATCGATGGAAACTTTAAAGAAGTGCATGCCAATTTTGTAATTGATTCTAGTGGTTACGGGAGAGTTTTACCAAGACTTTTAGATTTAGACACGCCTTCA
>JBIKRP010000394.1:0-2654 GCA_044349145.1 Flavobacterium sp. | reverse complement strand
CAATTAATCTGCCAGCCCTGTTGTAACCTAATTTTAATTTTCTTTGAAGTAATGAAGCGGAACCTTGTTGTGCGGTAACGATAATTTCAGCAGCTTCGCGAAAGAGTGAATCTCTTTCAGAAATGTCCATATCAAGAGTGGTGCCACTTTCCTCGCCAATAAATTCTGGAAGTAAGTACGCATCTGGATAGGCTTTTTGTGATCCAATAAATTCTGTAATTTTTTCTACTTCGGGTGTGTCAACAAAAGCACATTGTACACGTACCAAATCATTGCCGTTGGTATACAACATATCTCCACGACCAATCAATTGATCTGCACCTTGTGTGTCTAAGATGGTTCTTGAATCGATTTTCGACGTTACGCGAAAAGCAATTCTAGCAGGGAAATTGGCTTTGATGATACCCGTAATGACATTCACCGACGGTCGTTGCGTTGCGATAATCAAATGAATACCAATCGCACGTGCCAACTGCGCCAGACGGGCAATAGGTGTTTCTACTTCTTTACCAGCGGTCATAATCAAATCGGCAAACTCATCGACCACCAAAACGATATAAGGCAAGAATCGGTGTCCGTTTTCAGGATTCAATTTTCGTCCTTTAAATTTTTCATTGTATTCTTTGATGTTTCGCACCATCGCGTCTTTCAACAACGAATATCGATTGTCCATTTCGACGCAAAGCGAGTTCAACGTATTGATTACTTTGGTGTTATCGGTGATAATCGCATCGCCTGAATCTGGTAATTTGGCTAAATAATGTCTTTCGATTTTGTTGAACAAAGTCAATTCGACTTTCTTCGGATCGACCAAAACAAATTTTACTTCTGCTGGATGTTTTTTGTATAAGAGTGAAGTCAAAACCGCATTCAATCCCACTGATTTTCCTTGTCCAGTAGCTCCAGCCATTAATAAATGGGGCATTTTAGCTAAATCGACAACAAAGGTTTCGTTGGAAATCGTTTTACCCAAAGCAATCGGCAATTCCATTTCTGCTTCTTGAAACTTCGCAGAACCGATGACACTTTTCATAGACACCATCGTTGGATTCTTATTCGGGACTTCAATTCCGATGGTTCCTTTACCTGGAATAGGAGCGATGATACGAATTCCTAATGCTGACAATGATAAGGCGATATCGTCTTCTAGACTTTTGATTTTTGAAATTCGAATTCCCGCTTCTGGGACAATCTCGTACAAAGTCACCGATGGACCAACAGTCGCTTTGATTTGCGCAATTTCTATCTTGTAGTTTCGAAGTGTTTCTACAATGTTGTTTTTGTTTTCTTATAATTCCGCTTGGTTGATTGTTATTCCTCCGCCGGAGTACTCTTTCAATAAATCTAAAGTTGGAAATTTATAATTAGACAACTCCAAAGTTGGGTCGAACAAACCAAAGTCAGCGACTAACCTCGAAGCTAAATTTTCTTCAATGGTGGCTTCTTCTGGTGCTTTTTCAATAACAAAAGATTCGTCGTTGGTGGCAATAATCTGTGGAGTAGGAGGCGTAACCAGTGGTGCCGTTTTTACAATGGGCTCCAAATGAATTTCTGAAGGATTGGCAATCGTGGGCTTTAATGTTTCCTTGTTGATCTCAAATTGACTTGGCGTTTTCAATTCTGGTTCTTCCTCAAGGTCTTCTTCTGCATCTTCCTCCTCTTTTACTGCAAATTCCTCCAAATTGTAGCTGCTGTCAGACATCGGCATTTTTACCGAAGCCAAATCATCCGAAATTTCTTTTTTATTGCGTTCAAAAAACGCCTTAACTGTATCTGGCGAAATCTTAATCTTAAATATCAAGTAGATCGTGATGCCTAAAATTAAAACCAGCAAAGTTCCAATTCGTCCAATGTAATCTTGGGAAAATAAATTCATTTCATAGCCAATCGTTCCACCCAGTTCCGGTAAAGTATTGGCGAAGAAGCCAAATAAAATGGAAATTAAAACGATAGCAAACAAATCCCAAAACCAAATATTCTTTAGTTTCTTGAGCGGAATATCCAGCGCTAAAAACGAACCCGTGAGAAAAAACAGCTTCACGAATAAGAAAGAAGCCGCTCCGAATCCTTTATAAATAAAGAAATCTGCAATAATGGCGCCAAATTTTCCTAACCAGTTTTTTGACTTTTCACCGCGCTCTGCGAGTAATTGCAGTGTGCTTTGGTCTTCGTGGCCGTAAATGAAGAAAGAAATAAAAGCGACGAGCAAAGCAATCGAGAATAGGATAAATGTACTTCCAATAAAGAGTTTGTGTTGACGATTAATCTTCCAAGACTTTTTGTTTTCAGAAGCGTTTTCCGCTTTGTTTTCGGAGGTTTGCTTTGCCTGTTCGCTAGGGCTCGAGTCTTTTTTAATAGATTTTGCCATTGAAAATACTTTATTTGAAAAACGTTGAATTATAGAAATTTGGGAATATAAATAATCAAAATCACTGCAATTGCAGTCATGGCGGCAAAGAATACAGCACCTGCTGCAATATCTTTTATGAAACCAATTTTTTCGTGAAAATTAGGGTGAATAAAATCGGCGATTTTTTCGACCGCAGTATTCAATCCTTCGATGCTCAACACCAATCCAAGTACTAAAATTTGAAACAACCATTCTGTACGAGAAATCTCGAAATAAAAACCCGCAATGAATAACAAAATCCCAA
>JBIKRP010000054.1:0-9299 GCA_044349145.1 Flavobacterium sp. | reverse complement strand
GATTTCATCCATCGGGTACCAATACCTGTTAAAATATTGTTTAATCCATCCTTACTTAAAAGTTGATGGTTGTTAGTTGATTGTTGATGGATTTAATCCGACAACCGACAACCAATAACCGACAACCCTTTTGTTCGGATAAAAATTTACAGAGTGAATAAAGAATTAATCATCCGATCTAGTTCTGAAGCCGTAGATTTTGCCTTATTAAAAGATGGAAAACTAATTGAATTACACAAGGAACGAGAAGCAAGCAACTTTCAAGTAGGCGATATTTTTATCGCTAAAATAAGAAAGCCAGTTGCCGGACTCAACGCTGCATTTGTAAACGTAGGCCACGATAAAGATGCCTTCTTACATTATCACGATTTAGGTCCAAATCTAGCTTCCCAACTGAAATTCATAAAACTTGTAAGCGCAGGTAAATTAAAAGATTTCTCCCTAAAAAACTTTCAGTTTGAAAAAGAGATTGATAAAGACGGAACCATTGCCGAAGTGCTTGGGTCCAATCAATCTGTATTAGTACAAGTCGTCAAAGAACCGATATCCACCAAAGGCCCTAGAATTAGCTCAGAGCTTTCTCTAGCCGGACGTTTTATCGTTCTTGTCCCGTTCTCAGATCGCGTTTCTGTTTCTCAAAAAATAGAAGAAAAAAGCGAAAAAGACAGACTTAAAAAACTAGTACAAGCCATCAAACCTAAAGGGTTCGGTGTTATTGTTCGTACAGTAGCCGAAGGCAAAAAAACAGCCGAAATAGAAAAAGACTTGCAGAACCTGCTCAGCAGATGGACTGCAATGTGTAAAAAATTACCAACTGCTCATCATCCGTCAAAAGTATTAGGAGAACTCAATAGAGCATCCTCGATTCTCAGAGACGTATTTAATGATACCTTTAGTGGTATCTATATAGATGACGAAGAGTTGTACCAAGAAACCAAGGATTACGTGGAAGAAATTGCACCATCCAAACAATCAATTGTAAAGTTTTATCAATCTAAAGACACTCCTATTTTCGAGAAATATAACATAGAGAGACAAATCAAAACTTCCTTCGGAAAAACCGTATCTATGAGTAAAGGTGCTTACCTGATCATCGAACATACTGAAGCCTTACACGTCATCGACGTCAACAGCGGAAATCGTTCGAACAAAGCATCCAACCAAGAAGATACCGCCATGGAAGTCAACATGATTGCCGCAGCCGAAATCGCCAGACAATTGCGTTTGAGAGATATGGGCGGAATCATCGTAGTTGATTTTATCGATATGCAAGATCCTGAAAACAGAAAAGTGCTGTTCGACTTCCTAAGAGAAGAAATGAACGACGATAAAGCCAAACACAAGATCTTACCACCGAGTAAATTTGGGCTAGTCCAGATTACTAGACAACGCGTAAGACCAGAAGTCAATATCAAAACTAGAGAAGAAGATCCAAACAATGAAAACGGCGAAATAGAAGCGCCAATCTTAATCATTGATAAGATTGCTTCCGATCTAGAAAGAATTCTAAAAATCCACAAGAAAGTAGTGCTCAATGTACATCCTTTTGTGGCTGCATACCTCAGTAAAGGTTTTCCATCATTACGTTCGAAATGGTTTTTCGAGCATAAGAAATGGGTGAAAATCATACCACGTGACGCTTACACGTACTTAGAATATCATTTCTATGACAAATCTGGAAAAGAAATCGTAGAATAAATTCAAAACAAAAACCGCCTTACGAAAGTCTGGCGGTTTTTTTATTAGAAGCTAATCCAGCTTTGCGCTCCAATCTTTATTGTTTTAAAGAAAAACAATAAAGGATTTCTGCTGCAATCTGGGCTAGGGCAATTTCATATTTATTAATCCTCTCCACAACTTCTCGCCTTTACTTCGTCAATTCGCTAATCGCTCGGGTGCGAGCTAATTTTTTCCTCTCACCGTAAAAAAGCGCAACATCAAATCTCGTGATTCCTCCGCCAACACACCTGAAACTACTTATGTCTTCGCATCCAATTGTGTTCCCGTGGTAAAAAGACCTCGCTTGATAAGGTTTTTTTCTATCATTAAAATTGGCAAATAAAAAAATATCTAAAAACATATTCTGAATAACCATAACTTTGAAAGAGCCTTTAAAATTTATTTGGTATGAATTTATTTAACGAAAACAAAAGTTTTAATTTAATTTTATTAATCTATTTTGCTTCGCTTCCTTTTGTCTTTATTAGCTCCGTTATAGAATCTTATTTGCTAGCAAGACAACTGCTTACAATTGTTTTTTTACTTTTAATCATATTCCTTTTACTAAAAAAAAGTAACACTACTGACTTGTTTACGTTAGACGCTACAACACTTTTGTATTTCGGGTTTATAGTTTTTTGTGGATTGTCATTCATAAAATCTCAAATGATTGACTTTAGTCATGCAAGTTTTTCAAAGTATTTAACTTTTTTTATTTTTTTTTTACTCGTCAAACTAATTATTATCAATGGTTATTTTACTTCAAATCGTGTAGTACGTAGTATCATAATATTTGGGATTTTAGCTCTGTTTATTACAATATTAGCTTTTATAAAAAAGACAATTACTGGGCAAAATTTAGTTATAGGAATGCACTTTTTGACTGGAACATTTGGAAATAAAAATTTTCTATCATCAATATTGTTTATGTGTTTACCTTTCTATTTTGTTGGGATTTCAATTTCAAAAAAAATAAAAATGATTTCAATAACAGCTATTTTTTTAACTGTTATACTACTTCTCCTGTTACGAACAAGAACTGTGCTGATTGCGCTATCGATTTATGTTTTTTTAATCCTATGTTATTATATAAAAAATAAATTTTCAAAAAAAGTCTTTATCCGATTTCTATTGTCATTGACAATAATAGTAGTTATGTTAATCTTTTATTTTATTAAAATTAAAAATGACCTTCATTCTTCATCTGATATAAAAACAAAATATTTATTTAGGTTATTTTCATCAGATACTTTTTTTAAAAGATTAGAGTATTGGAAACAAGCTACTTTTATCATAAAAGATAATTTTTTTGATGGAATTGGTGTTGGAAATTGGATTGCAACCTACCCAAAATATGGATTACAGCACTTTTCAGACATAAATATTCAAAATGGTAAAATGTTGGTTAATTATCCTCACAATGATTTTCTGATGGTCTTATCAGAAATAGGAATTTTTGGTTTTTTATGTTATTTTGGAATTTTTATTTCTGTTCTATATCAAGCATATTGGCTTTCAAGAAATGACATAAAAAGTATTGACCGAAAAAATGCGAGTTATTTTTTGTACTTTATTATTTGTTATCTAATTATTGCCTTTTTTGATTTTCCTCTAACTAGGATTGAGCATCAAATCCTTTTATTAATTGTTTTTTCTTTAATCAATTCGAAATATTTACAAGTGAGTAACTTGCTTGGATATAAAGTTTCTTCCCGTTTTATTTATGTATTTAGTTTCCTTGTATTAATCTACTGCTCAATAATAATGTTATATAGAATTAATGGTGAAACCCATTTATTTAAAGCATTGGAAGCAGAAAAAAAAATTGACAATAAAACCGTCATTTTTGAATTGAATAAAGCGAGAAACCCTTTTTTCGCTGCCGATAATTTTGCATTACCTTTAGATTGGCATTTAGGCAAAGCATATTATAGTGAGGGAGATTTTAAAGAAAGTTTATATTATTATCAAAATGCCTATAAAATTAATCCATACAGTATTGTTGTTATCAATGATTTAGCTTCCGCCTCGATAAAAAACGGAAAAGTTAAAGAAGCTATATCTTATTATAAAAAAGCATTGAGTATATCTCCACACTACCAAGATGCTAGATTGAATTTAGCAGCAACCTATTATAATATTCAAGAATATGAAAAGGCTTTTGAAACAATTGACTTGTGTGATATTAACTTTAGAAATGATTTTTACAAACAGATTTTAACTCCAATTGTTGAGAAGAAATTAAATTTGATACTTATCCACATAAACAATCCAAATTTAAACAGTTATCTAAAATCTAAAATAAAAACTGAAAATGAACTTTTAACAGTATATTTTGATTATAAAAATAATAGCGTTAGCTTTGAAAGATATATTCAATCCCTAATTAACTGAAAATGAAAAAATTACTACTCCTTCTTGCGCTTATTTTTTGTGAATTTATGCTCGGTCAATCAATTATATCGGTAACACCCGATAATGGAAATCGTGGTCAAACCCTTCAAGTGTCAATTACAGGGCAAGACACTCAATTTTATACAAGTAGCCCTACAATAAACGTTTCTTTTATAGATCAATTTCTTAATGTTCTCCCTGCAACATTTGCTTTTGGATTATCTGACTCTCAAGTATATCTAAACTTGTCAATTCCCGGCTATGCAGTTCCAGGGCAATACGATGTCAATGTTTATGATGCAGACGGCGCTTTTAATTTGACATTAGATAATGGTTTTACTGTAAATAATAATTATACATACACCATACAAGGGAGTATTCGCTATGATAGTAACAATAATGGCTGTGATGAAACTGACATCAACTTTCCAAATCAACGTTTAATTTTTAACAATGGTTCTACTTCAGGAAATCTAATTGCGAATGAAAGTGGGTTTTATAGTTACTATGATGTTCAAGTTGGGAATAATATTTTTGTTCCTATTTTACAAAATCCATCCTATTTTACAGTCTCACCACCAAGTGCTAGTGTAACTTTTCCTACTGCAAGTAATTTGTATGTTCAGGATTTCTGCATCTCAGCAAATGGTATACACAACGATTTGACAATAAGTTTACTACCCATTTTACCAGCACGTCCTGGCTTTAATGCTACCTATAAAATCGTATACAAAAACAATGGAACTGATGTTCAAAACGGGACAATTAATTTAGGTTTTGATGATAGTGTGATGGATTTAATTTCTGCTACGCCTGTTATAGATGGTCAAAGCACAAATTCATTAAGTTGGAATTTTAGCAACTTATTACCATTTGAAAGTAGAGAAATTTTGGTAACAATGAATATCAATACGCCAACAGAAACTCCTCCTGTAAACAATGGTAATATTTTAATTTATAATGCTAGCATCAACGGTGCTTCAGACGAAACGCCTTCTGATAATTCTTCTACATTAAACCAGACAGTAGTTGGTTCATATGATCCAAACGACAAAACTTGTGTAGAAGGCACAAAAATTACACCAAGTATGGTTGGAGATTATTTGAATTATGTAATTCGTTTTGAGAATACTGGAACTGCTAATGCTGAATTTGTTGTGATTCGAGATGAAATTGATATGTCCAAATTTGACATTACTACTTTAGTTCCAACAGGAAGTAGTCATTCATTCACCACAAGAATTCTTAACACAAATAAAGTAGAGTTTATCTTTGAAAACATTAACCTGCCATTTGACGACGCTAATAATGATGGTTTTATTGCGTTTAAGATAAAAACTAGACCAACATTGGTAATTGGTGATATAATTAGTAATACTGCAAGTATATTCTTTGATTATAACTTACCAATTATAACAAATACTTATTCCACTACAATCGAAACATTGGGTAAACAGGATTTTGAATTTAATAGTGTATTTACAATGTCTCCAGTTCCTGCAAAAAACAATTTAACGATTACGACCAAACAGGATGTGATCATGAGTTCTTTAAACATTTATAACACACTTGGACAATTACTACAAGTTATTACCAACCCTAGCCAAACAATAGATGTTTCTAGTTTGAAAACAGGAAGTTATTTTATTACAATTATAAGCGATAAAGGAACTGCTATAAGTAAGTTTATCAAAGAATAGATTTTTATATATGTTTAAGTAAAAAAAACGTCTTGTAAAATAACAAGGCGTTTTTCTTTTGAATTTTTTGAAGCTATTCCAACAATTCGATCTATCTTTTTCTGTTTTAAAGACAAAAAAAAGGATGCCGGTACTCTCTGCGCTAGGGCAATTTCTTACTTATTAGTCCTTTCTATAACTATGCGACTCTGCGCCTTTCCGCGCTAATTCTTTCTTTTCTCTACAAAAAACCGCAACATCAAATCTCGCGATTCCTCCGCCAACACCCCCGAAACTACTTCGGTTTTCGGATGCAATTGCGTTCCCATGGCTATAAAACCTCGCTTTTCATCAGTAGCACCATAAACAACTTTCGAAATCTGACTCCAATATAACGCGCCAGCACACATCTGACAAGGCTCTATAGTCACATAAAGTGTGCAGCCTTTTAAATATTTCCCACCCAAAAAATTAGCCGCAGCTGTAATCGACTGCATTTCCGCATGGGCAGTAACATCATGCAACATCTCCGTCAAATTATGAGAAGAGGCAATGACTCGATTGTCAATAACAATCACGGCTCCAACGGGTATTTCGCCTTTGTCAAAAGCCAATTCCGCCTCTTGCAAAGCTTTCTTCATAAAGTATGCGTCGGTGAAAATATTTTCCATGCGACAAAAATAGGAATTCAATTTGTTACCTTTGCCTTATGGCAGAAAATATACTTTCACAGATTCAAAACCCCACTGATCTACGTCGATTGACGGAATCGCAATTGCCACAATTAGCACAAGAACTACGAGAATTCATCATCAACATTGTAGCCACAAAAGAAGGCCATTTGGGTGCCAGTCTCGGCGTGGTTGAACTCACCATCGCATTGCATTTTGTCTTCAACACTCCAGATGATTTATTGGTTTGGGATGTCGGACATCAAGCCTACGGACACAAAATCCTCACCGATAGAAAAGACCAATTTCACACCAATCGTCAACTCGGCGGCATTTCAGGTTTCCCAAAACGAAGCGAGAGCATTTACGATACGTTTGGCGTTGGACATTCCTCAACTTCTATATCAGCAGCGCTCGGAATGGCATTAGCATCCAATTTAAAAGGCGATTTCGAAAAACAGCACATTGCCGTAATTGGAGACGCTTCGATTGCTTCAGGAATGGCATTTGAAGGTTTGAATCATGCTGGCGTTACCGATGCAAATTTATTGGTAATACTCAACGATAATGCTATTGGAATTGACCCAAGTGTTGGCGCTTTAAAGAACTACTTCACTGCTGTCAAAGAAGGAAAAAATCCGAAGGAAAACAATATGATCAAGTCGCTCAACTTTGATTATTCTGGTCCACTTGATGGTCATGATATTTTTGCGCTAATCAAAGAATTAAAGCGCTTACAAAAAATAAAAGGCCCTAAGTTTTTGCATGTTCTCACGACGAAAGGAAAAGGATTACAGCAAGCTGAAGATAACCAAGTTCAATATCATGCTCCAGGTAAATTTGATGCGCTTACAGGCGATATTATGCCAAAATCGGAAGCGAATTTGCCTCCAAAATACCAAGATGTTTTTGGCCTCACTTTAGTGGAATTGGCGCAAAAAAACGAAAAAATTATTGGAATCACCCCTGCCATGCCCACCGGAAGTTCCTTAAAATATATGATGGATGAATTCCCCACTCGTGCACTCGATGTTGGCATTGCAGAACAACACGCTGTGACGTTATCTGCTGGAATGGCAACTCAAGGAATGGTTGTCTTTTGTAATATCTATTCCACTTTTTTACAGCGTGCCTATGATCAAATTATTCACGATGTGGCAATACAAAATTTACCTGTTATTTTTTGTTTAGATCGTGCAGGTTTGGTTGGCGAAGATGGCGCGACGCATCATGGTGTTTTTGATTTGGCTTATTTGCGTTGTATTCCAAACCTTATCATTTATGCACCTTTAAATGAAATGACATTACGAAATATCCTCTTTACGGCGCAATTAGGGTTGGATTACCCTATTGCAATTCGGTATCCGCGTGGACGTGGCGTTACTGTTGATTGGCAACTGCCATTCGAAGAAATTGCAATTGGTAAAGCACAGTGTCTTAAATCAGGAAGCGAAATCGCCGTATTATCAACTGGAACGATTGGAAATAATGTTATAGAAGCTATTGATAAGATTGACCACGCCGAACACATTGCACATTACAATTTTGGCTTTGTTAAACCGCTCGATACAGATCTATTGCATACTATCTTTTCAACATTCGAAAAGGTAATCACCATAGAAGACGGTGTTATAAAAGGTGGTTTTGGAAGCGCTGTTATTGAATTCGCTGCTGAAAACAACTATAAAATTCCAGTCAAAAACTTGGGCATTCCAGATCAATTTATAGAACACGGATCGATTGCCGAACTACAGAAAATCTGCGATATTGATGTCGAATCTATCGTTTCACTTTTGAGATAAACATAAAAAAATCCAAATCTTTCGATTTGGATTTTTTATTTTTCTACACTCAAGACTAACTAGTTCTTGATCAGTTTTTGCGAATAATTAAGATTATCACCTGTTACTTTTACAATGTAGATTCCTGATTGTAAATCATTAATGTTTATTGATTTCTCCTCATTAAAATTATCATCTACTTGATCTAGCACTATACGACCATTGATGTCAATAATCTGCACTTCTAATTTACCAGCAAATTTATTAACTCTAACATTCACCTGGCTATTAGCTGGATTAGGATATACTCTAACCAAATCCTCTCTACTGAAATCATTTACAGCCAATACACAATTTGGACCTGCAGGGAATAGTGTAAAGTCCTCAACTTGATCGTTACAATCGTCTGAACTTCCTGACGAAGCATTCAAACCAACTCCTCTTCTAGCAAATACTTGCATAATCATGCAATAATCTGCTCCTCCAGTTGTTGCTAGGTCAGCAGCAAATAAATTATCTCTACCAGCCACAATATTTGTTTGTCCTGCAGTCTCTAATTTTAAAGCATCAATAACTAATTGCATCACTTTGTTGTTTCCTCCTGTACCATTGTATAGGTCTGGATCAAAACCATATTTTTCAATATACTTCCAAGTCAAATCCCACAAACAAGAAGTCCAAAACTCACCTATCTTATAACGATATGCTGTATCGGCAGGGTCAGCAGGAATTGGAATATTAGAATCTGCAAATGTTCTTGGATCAACAGTCATATCTCTTGAATATCCAAAATCTCTAAATCCAAATCCATCTATTGGCTGATTTACCGCATACGTCCCTATTTCTTTCCTTTCAAGACCGGTATCAGTAGCTTTGATTTGGTTAATTAAACCAAAGAAATCTGACCATCCTTCTCCCATCTGTTCATAGTTGTTCATTTGTCCAGATAATCCGCCACCAACAAGTCGATTTGAAATTCCGTGACCATATTCATGTCCGACAATAACATTATCAAAACTTCCGTCAGCATATAAGTATAGGTTGTTTGGAACTTC
>JBIKRP010000053.1:0-9335 GCA_044349145.1 Flavobacterium sp. | reverse complement strand
AAATAGATGGTAAGACGGTAAGATCTTAAGACTATGAGACATTTTCTTACAGTCCTAAAATCTTACAATCTTAAAATCCAATAATCTAATAATCCAAAAAATGACCACAGAAGAATTAACCATCAATGTAGAGAAAGCGCTCGAGGAAATCAGACCTTTCCTCAATTCCGACGGCGGCGACATCTCTTTGATTTCAATTGAGGACGGAAAACACGTCAAAGTGCGTCTCGAAGGAGCTTGCATCAGCTGTAGCGTCAATCAAATGACGTTGCGGGCTGGGGTAGAAACTACGATTAAGAAGTTTGCGCCTCAAATAGAAACTGTTGTTAATATTGCGTAATGTCACCCTGAGCGCAGTCGAAGGGTGGGCGTGACCACAAGGGTCGGGCTTTCCGCAGTACGCGGTACTTTGCTCCAATCCCTCACGCACTCAAGCATAGAATAACAATTTCATCTAAAAATGATAATTATCAGTTCGTAAAAGGGCTGCTTTTCTAACCTTTGCGCCTCAGCAACTCAGCAACTCAGTAACTCAAAAAAGAATGATTGAAACAGATATACTCATCATAGGCGCCGGACCAACCGGACTTTTCGCAGTCTTTGAAGCGGGATTGCTCAAACTCAAATGCCATATCATCGACGCTTTGCCACAACCTGGCGGGCAGCTTTCCGAATTGTATCCTAAAAAACCAATCTTTGATATTCCAGGTTATCCGGAAGTGTTGGCAGGCGATTTAGTCACCAACCTGATGGAACAAATCAAACAGTTTCAACCGGGTTTCACTCTCAACGAAAAAGCGGAAACCATCGACAAGTTAGACGACGGGACTTTCATCGTAACCACCAATAAAGGCACCAAGCACCACGCTAAGTCTATTGCTATTGCGGGCGGATTAGGGAGTTTTGACCCTAGAAAACCACTCATCGAAAACATCGAATTCTACGAAGATAAAGGCGTGGAGTATTTTGTAAAGGATCCAGAATTGTTTCGCGACAAAAATATTGTAATCGCTGGAGGCGGAGATTCTGCGTTAGATTGGAGTATTTTCCTTGCCGACGTTGCTGCCAAAGTCACCTTAATTCACCGCAGAAACGAATTTCGAGGCGCGCTAGATTCGGTCGAAAAAGTACAAGAATTTAAAAAATTAGGTTTAATCAATTTGATTACACCAGCAGAAGTCGTGCAACTACATGGCGATCAACATTTAGACGCCATCACCATCGATATCGACGGCAACCAAGAAAAAATCGAAACCGATTATTTTATTCCACTTTTCGGATTGTCACCAAAATTAGGAGCAATCGCCAATTGGGGATTAGAAATCGAGAAAAACGCAATCAAAGTCAATAATGCCTTAGACTACCAAACCAACATCGACGGCATCTACGCCATTGGTGATGTGAATATTTATCCCGGAAAACTAAAACTGATTTTGTGCGGTTTCCACGAAGCTACCTTAATGTGTCAAAGTGTTTACCAACGAATCAATCCCGGAAAAAAATATGTGTTGAAATACACTACAGTTTCTGGAGTTGATGGTTTTGATGGGACAAGAAAAGAAGCCGAGAAAGCGGTAGTAAAATCAATAGAGTAATTAGTACTTAGTGATTAGTAGTTAGTATGGCTGTAAGAAAATTTGAGGATTTGATTGTTTGGCAGAAATCTCAGGATTTGGCAGTTTTAATATACACTAATTTTAGCAACTCTAAAGATTATGGATTTAGGGATCAAATTTCAAGAGCGGCTGTTTCAGTTTCAAATAATATTGCAGAAGGCTTTGAAAGAAACTCAAATGCAGATTTCTCAAGATTTCTATATTTTTCTTTAGGGTCAATAAGTGAAGTTAGATCAATGTTGTATTTAGGTGTAAGATTGAATATAATTTCCCTCGTAGTTTCAGAAGATTTAATCTCTAAAACTAATGAAATCTCAAAAATGTTATATGGTTTAATAAACTCCATCAAAAAATAACTCCCTAACTACTAACCCCTAATTCCTAACTACTAAAAATGGACATTTTAATAAAAATTACTGACCGCGAAGGCATCACTCACGAAGTGCAAGCTCCGACCGACATGAACTTAAACATCATGGAACTCGTGCGCATGTATGAACTCGCTCCGGAAGGAACTATTGGTATTTGCGGAGGCATGGCGATGTGCGCTTCTTGTCAATGTTATGTACTTAACGATGTTTTGAAAACTGAACGCAATGACGACGAAGAAGCCATGTTGTCCGAAGCTTTTAATGTCAAACCCAACAGCCGCTTAGGATGCCAAATTCACATCACCGAGGATTTGGACGGTCTGGAGATTGAGTTGGCGACAGAAGTATAAAAAATCCGGCCTACTTTCGTAAAACGGATTGGACATTCAAGTCAAGCCATTCCATTGGAAAATCAGAGTTGTTTTGCTGCTTCACTTTATTCTTTAATTATTTTTCCAATTTTGACAATCTCGTTATTGGCGTTGAATAACTGATAAACATATACGCCTTTGGAATAATTAGACAGATCTATCGAATTTGAATTTGAAAATAAACTTTCGTCAATCAAATTTTCGCCAAGAATATTATTTAATTTAAATTGAATAGGAAACATCAAATTGGAGTCAACGTCAATTCTTAAATAATTGGCGGTTGGGTTGGGATAAATCGCTATAGTGTCTGGCGAAGTTGCGGCAACACCTAAATTTCCGCCATTTTCTGTTTTAAATATTTCACCGCTACTTCCCACGATAAATCCGACATTTTCATCGCTAAAAAATACATCATTTAGTGTTGCTTCAGCGATGTTTTGTGAAGTCCAAGTTTCACCACCATCAACAGTTTTTAGAATGTTATTCTGAGATTGACATACGGCATATCCAATAGTAGCTGAGGAGAAATAAATGGATCTTATGCCAACACCAATATCAGATTGACAATCGGTATTGACGCAGTTCCACACCGATCCACCATCTAATGTTTTTGTAAAAGCGCCATAATAGTAACCACCAAAAAAACCTTTATCTTCTGCTGTAAAAAACATAGTGCTTACAATGGAAATGTTGCCTGGATTGGCGTTCGGGGTTGACAGCGTCCAAGTTTCTCCTCCATCAGTGGTCTTGAAAATGGAATTGTTATCACCATGAACATAGCCCACATTTGTAGAAGGAAAACTTATTGACATGCAAGGCATAGAAGACTTTAAAGTCCAGTTATTTCCGCCATCGACAGTTTTATAAAGACTAGTTGAAGTAATCAAGAATCCCATTTGATTGGTGATAAATGTAATTTTATTGATGTCGGTAATGAAAGGTTGAATGAGTTCCCAGCTATTTCCCCCGTCGATAGTTTTTAGCATGTTATTTCCAACGGCAAATCCAACGGATTCGTTAATAAAATACACTGACTTAAAAGAAGCGTTTGTGTTGGAATATACCGTATTCCACGTTTCACCAATGTCGGTAGTTTTCAAAATAGTTCCTCCGATGCCAACTACAAAACCAACGTTAGGAGATGGAAAGTGTACTGCCATCAAAAAATCGTTTACACCTGTAGTTTTTGCCATCCATTGCGCATTAGTTATAGAACAGATCAATAAAGTAATTAGGGCTAGGTTTAATTTTAGTTTTTTCATAATCGTTTTTTTAGAAGTTCAACAATTGAGCGATTTCGGGTCAAGATATCTTTTCCCATTATCATTGATAACAAAATTAAATCAACCTCATAAATTGGTTATTAGGAAAATCCGACAATTACTTATGAATTTCCACCAAGTACTTGCTTAACTCAGATGGCGTGTAACCCGTCTTAGACTTGATAAAAGTGGAAAATGAGGAAGGTGAATCAAATCCTAAGCGAAACGAAATTTCCTTATGAGACGAATCTTCAAACAACAAAATTCGTTTGGCTTCGAGGAGAATTCTGTTGTGAATGACTTGCAATGGACTTAACCCAGCATATTTCGTTGTTGCTGCAGCAAGTTTCTTTTCAGTCGTAGCTAGTTTTTGAATGTAACCTTTCACACCCAAGTTTTCGCAGTAATGAATGTCGAGCAGTTGGTAAAAATCGAGTAATAATTTTTTATATTCGTCTATTGCGAACTTCTCCGAATGAACTCGATTTTCGAGAAGCAAAGACACTAAAGCAAATAATAAATGCGTTACTGTAAGCGCGCTTTCCTTATTGTTTCGGAGAATTCCCTCTTTGATTAGATTGGTTAAAACACTAAATCCGGGCATTAAATCCTCACGGTTCTCAAAAATAACTGCGGCGTTTTCATTAAAGGAATGATCTTTTAGCGCTGCACGCAACTCAGGCGAATTGATTTTTTCCTCGGTAAATTGAATGATTGTTCCTGTAGCACCATTTCTATTCATGAGATGCACTTGTTGCGGGGAAATAATATAACAACTGTTATCTAATGCGGGATAATTATTGAAGTCGATCAATTGATTTCCGCCACCACGTTCAATCAACATGATTTCAAAATACGTATGTCGGTGTTCTCTTTTGTAGTCGTACGGGTTATTATGGTCGAGCGGAAGAATGTTGACATGAGTAGAACCATATTCAAGCGAATGCACTGGCAACTCCGTTGGCTTGCGTTTATGATTTGTCTCGGTTATTCTTACTTTCATTAGTTTAAAAAGTCAAATTTAGGTCGAATAAAAGAAGATGAATTTCGTCAAGATTTCCCGACATGCAATACAATCGCTTCATATTCAGGTAATAAATAAGCGACCAAAGTTAAAAAAGATTGCCGATAAATAGAGAAACTTCAAAAAGGTTTTAGTTGCCAATTGCTGTCAAAGCGCTCGGAACTATACGCTCCACAAATTTGGAATACGCCAATTCCGACGGATGTAAACCATCACTCGCCACTAATTCAGGCTGTGATAAACCCAATCTGGTGATATCCGTAATGTTGATAAAAACAATGCCGTTCTCCGCACAATAATTTTGCGCAAAGGCATTGTATTGATCGATTCCGGTTGAAATATTTGCGGCTCCTTGCCCAAATGGGGTGTAAGCATAATCTGGAATAGAAACCACAATGACATTGGTTTTGTCTCCTTTGGCGCAAGTAATTGCTTTTGCCACTAATTGAGGAAATTCGGTTTCGTAGAGCGAAAATGGTTTGTTTTGGTATTGGTTGTTGACGCCAATCAGTAGCGTCACTAAGTCGAAGTTGGTGGAAGGATTTACTAAATTGATTTCAGATAATAAATTTGTAGTAGTCCAACCCGTTTTCGCAATGACTTGCAAAAGAAAAGGGCTGTTCGAATAAGAGGCTTGTAAACTCGCTTTGAGTTGTTCTGGAAATCGACAAGTCGTGCAGACACTTTGACCAATCGTATAACTATCGCCCAACGCCAAATAATTGATTTGTTTCGGATTTCCATCGCCACAAAAGGGAACCGTTTGGTCTTTGTCACAACCGAATAAACCAATAAAAAGCAACAAATACCATAATTTCATAACTCCCTTTTTTTGATTCCCAGTGACCATATCATTGTATTGGTTGTTTTAGACCATTTCGATTTTCACGGCAATTTTCTCTTCGATTGCGTCCCAAAGTCCAATGCGTTTTTCTAAAGCCAACATTGAAGTTTCTTTTACTTCTTCCCATTTTTCGGCATAGTCACCACAAAGTTCAGCTATCATTTGCATCGCCATCGGTCCGTGTTCATCAGCATCAATTTCGATGTGTCTTTCGAAATAATAAATCAATTTCGACAAATCGGTTTCCGGAAAGTTTTGTTGGAAGTTTTTCAAGATTTCGGTAAACATACTCGGAATCAAATCTTCCCGTCCGAAAGTAAATGCCGCGGCAATTTTATGAGATTTTCCTTCTTCAATGATTTGAAATGTAAAATCTAAAAAAGCTTTCACATTCGGATGCAAATGGCTTTGCTTTATTGCCACGAAGATGTTTTGCAAAGAAAACACGTTAGCAATAAAATGCTCTATTTCGGAAGTGTCGGCACCGCATGATTTCATCGCATCCACATACATTTCAAAATGGCTTTGGCGTTTACCTTCTAATGTCAAATCGCTTTCTTCTGCCACCACAATTTCATTGATCAAGTAGCGAATTTCAGGATTGCTTGTCGCAAACCAAGGTGTTGTCGTGCAAGTCAATTGCGATTGTAATGCTTTCAAGAGTGACATAAAATCCCAAACCGCATACACATGACTTTCTAAAAAGCAATGCAAGTCGTCTAAAGTTTGCACTTTTTGATACAACGAATGTTGTAACAAATGCTGTTTTTGGTTTTGAATACTAGCATTGATGTTCTCGATGATCATAGTAAATTTTTTTTGTAAATGTAAAAAAGCCTCTCGTTTCCAAGAAGCTTTTCTGTTGAATTTATTAATACTTTAATAGTTGTTGATTTACTAAATTTTACTGCCGCAAAAACGACGATATAAAATTCTGAAGTCATCTAAAAGCTTTATATTTCCTTATATGTCTTATATGGTTCAAAAAAATATTAGCCAACCATAAAAGGCATATAAGGAAATATAAGAGTAAAATCGATTTTATTTTATTTGAAAATTAAGTCATTAGGTTTCATAAGGGACAAAAACTAAATGACTATTAATACCTTAATCGTTCAAACTTTAAATCTTATTTAAACGCCGGAATTCCAGTAATATCAGCACCAGTAATCAATAAGTGAATGTCGTGTGTGCCTTCATAAGTAATCACACTTTCCAAATTCATACTGTGACGCATGATCGAATATTCTCCCGTAATTCCCATTCCACCTAATATTTGTCTGGCTTCTCTAGCAATATGAATCGCCATATCGACATTGTTTCTTTTTGCCATCGAGATTTGAGCGGTAGTTGCTTTTCCTTCATTTCTCAACACACCCAAACGCCAAGTAAGCAATTGCGCTTTGGTAATTTCGGTAATCATTTCCGCCAGTTTCTTTTGTTGTAATTGAAAAGAAGCAATCGGTTTATCGAACTGGATTCTTTCTTTTGCATAACGCAATGCCGTGTCATAACAATCCATAGCCGCACCAATAGCACCCCAAGCGATGCCGTAACGCGCCGAATCCAAACATTGCATCGGAGCACCCAAACCTGATTTTCCAGGCATCAAGTTTTCTTTCGGAACTTTCACGTTATTAAACACCAATTCGCCTGTAGCCGAAGCACGAAGTGACCATTTATTATGTGTTTCCGGAGTCGTAAAACCTTCCATGCCGCGTTCTACGATAAGTCCGTGAATTCTTCCTTCTTCATTTTTCGCCCAAACCACAGCAACATCGGCGAATGGCGCGTTCGATATCCACATTTTAGCTCCATTCAATAAATAATGGTCGCCCATATCTTTAAAGTTGGTCACCATACCACTTGGATTGGAACCAAAATCAGGTTCTGTCAAACCAAAGCAACCCATGAATTCTCCAGTGGCTAGTTTTGGCAAATATTTTTTGCGTTGTTCTTCGGTTCCGAATTTCCAAATCGGATACATCACCAAAGACGATTGTACTGATGAGGTCGAACGAACACCAGAATCACCGCGTTCTATTTCTTGCATGATCAATCCGTAAGAGATTTGATCTAAACCAGCACCACCGTATTCTTCAGGAATGTACGGTCCAAAACCACCAATTTCACCCAAACCTTTGATGATTTGTTTCGGGAATTCGGCACGTTGCGCGTAGTCTTCAATAATGGGAGAAACTTCACGTTTCACCCAAGCACGAGCGGAATCACGCACTAATTTGTGTTCTTCGGTGAGTAAATCATCTAACAAATAGTAATCGGGAGCTTGAAATAAATCTGGTCGCATATTGTATAATTTGGTTTACGAAAACGTTTGCAAATTTAAGGAAACATTTTCGAGAAAGAGACGAACAATTGTTATTTTTTCATCGGAATGATAAGGAGCCGGGAACCTGCTGTTTGCTATATCTTTTGTTCCGCTTTGCTCCACAAAAGGATGCCGCTGCCATCAGGGCTAGGGCTACATTTTCAAGTAGAAGTCCTTGTTCAATGAATATATGCGAGTGTATTTTAGTGCCGTGCCGTTTCTAAATCCAACTTATCAATTGGTATTTCTTGTAGCTCTTGCTGTAAAGAAATAGCGGAATTTTCTGGTTGTTGAGTATGGCAACCCTTACGCGCAATAGCGTATTTCATAATTTAAATAGTATCTTTAACATTGTACTTTATATCTGAATAGATGAAAAGAAATATTGCGATTGTTGAAGACGACCGAGATTTGCGTGAAGCGATGAGCTTGATGATTCAATTTACGGACAACTATGAATTGGTTTGCACCTTTCAAAATGCTGAAGAAGCACTTGAAAAAGCAGACGAAATTGAAGTTGATGCTGTGCTTATGGATATAAATCTTCCTGGAGAAAGCGGTATCGAATGTGTGAAACGATGGAAATTGAATTATCCCAAAGTGCTTTTCTTAATGTGTACTTCTTACGAAGATGATGATAAAATATTTCAAAGTCTTAAAGCAGGAGCGAGTGGATATATTCTTAAAACAGATGGGCCGGCAAAGATTATCAATGCATTAAACGAACTTTTCGAAGGCGGCAGTCCCATGAGCAGCAGTATTGCTCGTAAAGTGGTCGCCAGTTTTTCAAAAGTGGATGCGAGTAATATTAATGTAGAAACCCTAACTTCCAGAGAAAGGGAAATCCTGGATTCGCTGGCAAGAGGAAGAATGAATAAGGAAGTGGCTGCGGAGTTAGAGATTAGTATCGGAACCGTGCGCAAACACATACAACATATTTATGAAAAACTGCATGTCAATACCCGAGTGGAAGCAGTAAATCTTTATTTAAAACGGTAGCGCAAAAAATGAAAACTAAGGCAGCAGCACTTTTACTTTTGTTTTTTTATGCGGGAACCGCTCAAACGATTCCGAAACTAGAATCTATTGAAAAATTCAAAACAAGTAGTACCAATCACGATAAGATTCTTTACGCTTTCACGACTGCGGAATACTATTTAGATACCGACGATATTGGTACTTCCCAAAAATGGTTAAACATAGCCAAAGACTACCTAAATCCTGAAGTTGCAGATTCAACTGCTTGTCTTGTTCATAGTTTGCAATCGGAATTGTTTTACTATAATGGCTTATTCCAATTTGGTACGGATGAGTCACTAAAGGAAATATTGATTGCTAAAAAGAATAGAGACAATCTACTCATCGCAGATGGTTATTTTTTTCTTGGAATAAATCAAATCGAACTAAAGCAGTACAAAGACGCTCAAAAATCACTTTGGAAATCCAGTAAAGTATATCCAAAAGGCGAAGTGCCGAAAAGGATGCGGGCCATCATTCAAAATGAGCATATTTACAATA
>JBIKRP010000393.1:0-2670 GCA_044349145.1 Flavobacterium sp. | reverse complement strand
ATTTTCCTCTTTATAATTCGACAGGTGGGTTTCCAACTACTTTAAACATTAGTAATGCAACGAGCCCATATAAATTTGAGCTAACGGTTTCCTATGTTTGGTAATAAAAAAATTAATTCATGAAATAACTAGTTTTATTATTTATCACAAGTACAACATTTAGCCCTGCTCAAACTCCTTCCAAGTAAAAGAAGCCCTTCATCTTCAAGATTAAGTTCTTTCAAATTAACTGCCTCACAATTGTGGGGCTTTTTTTTAAAATTTATTTAACTCCGTATATTATTTACGGAGTGCCCTTATAATTTTGCCCTATAAATCTAAAAACAAGTTACTAATGAAAACAAATTATGAAACAGAAACTCAAGAAGAGCTTCTTAAAAAACTTGAACCAAATGCGTTCAAGAACCCTATTTCTCTACAAACCCCAAACGAACATTTGGGTATTGAAAAAATCAGTCTGGATGATGATTTCACAAGAATTGACTTTGTGTACATTGCGCCAAAGAAATATTTAAATGGAGGTTGGATTCAAATAGATTCGGGATGTTATATAAGACCTATAGGTTCTGAAATACGTTATAAAATGGTTAGTGCCATCAACATTCCATTGGCACCGTCAAAGTTCTACTTTAAAAGTGCTGGGCAAGTGCATCATTTTTCTTTGATTTTCCCTGCCTTGCCGAAGAGCGTCAAACAAATTGACATTGTTGAAAGACTAGCAGAAGGAAGCTATTTCAATTTTTTCAGAGTGGCGTTGCAACACAATCAACCAACCTTAATTCGAATCATAAACGAGAATTAGATATGAACCCACAATTCAAATTGGGACAAACCTATTGCTCAAAACGCAGACCAAAAGGAATAAATTTTAACGGTGAATATTATGTCGTTATACAAGAAGAAAGCTTCACAAAACGACTTGCCTTAATGGTTATAAACTCAAATATAAATTATGTTTCAGGTGCTATTATCGAACCAGAATTCCCAGAAATAGACTTGGTAAAAGTAGAAATGAAAGCTTCCGATTTACTGCATGAAGAAATTACAATAATGGAGATAGATTTTAATGAATTGGTTACTTCCAAAGCATTAAGGATTATTGGAGAAGATAAAGTAATCATATTTACTAGTGTTGGTGATGATTTAAAAGCAAATGTTGAATATGAAGTTGAATCGCCGAGTTTTCGTTTGATGGGCAACTTGTACTACGATTTTCATAACAAGGAAAAATTCGTAAAAAACTGAATTATGCAACCAATAAGAATTATACTCATTTATTACGGGTTAGGAATAGCCGTGTCATTGATAATCATTGGTCTTATTCACTTTTATAGCTTGATTGCTGAAACCTATTTTAGCTATGCAGCATGGAGTAATATAGTAATGAACGCTTTCATAAGTGGCGTTCCTTTCGGAATTGCGATTTGGGCCTTTAAAAATTTAAAAACAACAAAATGACAAACGAACAAACAAGTACAGCAAAACAAATTGTAAAAGAATACCACGCGTTATTTGATGAAAAACCCACTATTGTGAATATGGGAGATCGAGAAATTACACTCAAAAGAAAAGGTCCAGTTCTGCACCCGCATTACAAGGAACTACCCAATGGCAATATTCTTTTTGGAATAGGAACCGAATACACTAAATATGAAATGCTTGTTATTGGCATCAACAGTTGGAAAATCATCAAACCTAATGGCGATGTATTAGAAGAAACCAACTACTCTATTTTAGAAATGGAATTAGCAGAACAGCCAGTTGAAATTGGTCCTTTTAGTTCTGGAGGAAATTTAATTCGGTTTTGATTACTTTTTTCTTAAATTGGCAATGGTTTTTACCATCACTTAGCAAACAAAAAAATGTTTCTCAAGGTGTTTATTTGCTTGAGTGATAGAATTGCTAATAAAAATCATGTAGTATCATAATCACTACTTTAAACAAACCAATTAACGATTCAAAAAAGCATATCATGAACGAAATTATTTGCCCTCATTGCAAAAAAGCCTTCAAAGTAGATGAAGCTGGCTTTGCCGATATAGTAAAACAAGTAAGAGACCATCAGTTTCAAGAAGAACTAGAAAACCGACTGGCTCTCGCGGAAAAAGAAAAGGACAGCGCGGTAAAATTAGCCGAAGCCAATCTTAAAAATGCCTTGCAAGAAGATTTAGCAAAAAAAGACAAAGAACTTGCCGAAAAGCTAGCAAGTAAAGAAGCAGAGATTGCGCAAATCAAATCAAAATTGGATAGTGCCGAACTTCAGAAGCAACTTTCGGTTACAGAGGCTGTTCAAAAGATAGAGAAAGAAAGAGACGTATTGGCCAACAATTTAAAAAGTAAGGAAACGGAAGCGCAATTACTTGAAAAATCATTAAATGAAAAATTCGCTGCGGAGCTCAAGACCAAAGATGAAATCATCAAAATGAAAGATGAAGAAATTGATTTGCGGAAAGACATGAAGCTAAAGCTTTCCACCAAAATGGTCGGCGAAACACTAGAACAGCATTGTGAAACCGAATTCAACAAACTAAGGGCCACCGCCTTTCAAAATGCTTATTTTGAAAAGGATAATAATTCCAGCACTGGTAGCAAAGGTGATTTTATCTACAAAGAACATGACGAACATGGCAATGAAATCATATCCATCATGTTTGAAATGAAAAATGAATC
>JBIKRP010000391.1:0-2674 GCA_044349145.1 Flavobacterium sp. | reverse complement strand
CACGAGGACCTATTTCTCTCAAAATTGAATGGATGGAAGCTTTTTCATATGCATTTGAATTAGAGGCGTGTATGTATGCTGGAGGCGATAAATTAGAAAGCGGTGAAATAAAGCCTTGGAGTGATTATCATCCTGATCAATGGTTAAAAGAATCAATTTTTGCTATAAAACAAGATGTTAAGTTACTCGATGAATTTATCTTAGTGAAAGGTGCAGAAAGCATGTATGATGCGTTAGCCAAAAACAATATTACTTCTGATCAAATTGATTATTTCTTGCCTCATGTATCTTCTCATTATTTTGTAGATGATTTACGAAAATCATTATTCGAAAAAGGAATTGATCTGCCTAAAGAAAAATGGTTTATGAATTTAGCTAAAGTTGGGAATGTAGGTTCAGCTTCTATTTATTTAGCTTTAAACGAGTTAATGCATTCTGGTAAGTTAAAAAAAGGAGATAAAATTTTGTTATCTGTACCTGAAAGCGGCCGATTTTCTTTTGCCTATGCTTATTTGACCGCTTGCTAAACCAATATGGAAACAATCCTACCATTATTTGAAAAAGATTTTGTTGAAGATTTAATCCCACAAAAGTTTCCTTTTGTAATGATCGATAAAATGTTTTCTTTTTCAAATGAAGCGCTTACTTCAGGATTAAAAGTGACTAAAAATAATATTTTTGTTATCAATGATATTTTTACTGAATCGGGTATTGTAGAGCATATGGCTCAATCGGTAGCTTTACATACGGGTTACCAATTTTATTTAAAAAAAGAGACAGCACCAACGGGTTACATAGGTTCTATCAAAGAACTCTCAATTTTTAAGTTGCCAAAAACTGATAGTGAAATTCAAACAACGGTAACAATTTTACATGAGTTTGCGGGAATTACTCTCGTTGATTTGGTTACCAAGTTTAATGGTGAAATTATAGCAATGGGTCAAATGAAAACCATATTGGCAAAATAAATGCAGATTGAAATTGATATAAGAAACTACTTACCTCACCGTGCTCCAATGCTCATGGTAGACATGATTATTGCTATAGAAAAAAAAATGGTGGAAACAGTTTTTACATTGAAGGAAAATAATATTTTCGTTCAAAACAACTTTTTCGTAGAAGCTGGTTTAATTGAAAACGCTGCACAAACTTGCGCATCTATAATGGCCAAGGGTTATTTTATTGATGAAAACAATCAAGAAAAAAAAAATGTTAATCTGATAGGATTTATAAGTGCCTTAAAAACATTAAAAATTTACAAATTGCCAGTAGTAGGAAGCACAATTAACACAAAAGCTATCTTATCTTCGAGTTTTATAACTGATGATTATTCTTTGTGCACAATGAATTGTTCAACTTTTTGTGATGAAATATTACTTTTAGAAGGTGAAATCAATTTGTTCATTCAAGAAAACAAATCAATGCTTCCCCAATAAATTAGACACTTACTTTTTAAAGGACTATCGTATGAGAAAGGAAGAAGTACCACAAGACCAAAGCAATCTTTCCAAAAGTAATATTAAAGAATTGGTTTATGCTACCGATGAAAACGGCAATTATACGACAACATTGAGCTCAGGTTGGGAACCAAAAACCATAGCGCTTTCCAATTCATTAGACGAAATTAACGAACGTATAGCTATCGCAAAACTTCAAGTATTGAATGGTGAAGTAAGTCCAATAGTGTATTTTATGGAGCTCAATAAAATGGATATTAGTATTCTTTCTAGCTATGTAGGGAAGTGGAAATGGATCGTAAAAAGACATTTCAAACCTTCAGTTTTCATAAGATTAAACGAACGCACATTACAAAAATATGCCGATACATTTAACATCTCAATAACTGAATTGCAAAATTTCAACGCAAAATAATGGAGACCAATTTTAAACACAACCAATCGGCACATTGTGAAAATGGGGTAGCTTCCAATTTGTTGAAGCACAACGGACTAAATATTAGCGAGCCTATGGTTTTTGGTATTGGTTCTGGATTATTTTTTGTCTACTTACCGTTCATTAAAGTAAATTTTGCTCCTGCAATAAGCTATCGTCCGATGCCTGGAATTATTTTCAATCGAGTAGCAAAGCGCTTAGGTCTTAAAATAAAAAGAGAAAAGTTTTCAAGCGAGGCCAATGCTGTTAAAGCGTTAGACGATAATCTTAAAAATAATATACCAACGGGGTTGCAAGTTGGTGTTTTTAATTTAACATATTTTCCTGACGAATATCGTTTTCATTTCAATGCACACAATTTGGTGGTTTACGGAAAAACCGAAACAGACTATCTTATCAGCGATCCTGTTATGGAAACCGTAACAACTTTAACCCATGCAGAACTTAATAAAGTACGTTTTGCCAAAGGTGCTTTTGCTCCGCGTGGACAAATGTATTATCCAATCGAAATTCCACAAAACATCGATTTGAAAAAAGCCATCGTCAAGGGAATTAAAAATACGTGCCGTGATATGTTAGCTCCAGCACCTATTATAGGTGTTCGCGGCATTCGATTGGTTGCGAGAAAGATAAAAAAATGGCCACATAAAGTCGGTACCAAAAAAACCAATCATTACCTCGCACAAATAGTGCGGATGCAAGAAGAAATTGGTACAGGTGGCGGAGGTTTCCGTTTTATTTATGCGGCTTTTTTACAAGAAGCAGCCGTTATTTTGGAAAA
>JBIKRP010000392.1:0-2674 GCA_044349145.1 Flavobacterium sp. | reverse complement strand
ACTGATTGCCGTCTTCTGCATTCTTGTGCAGCAGTATTATTGGGCCAGTTTCTTTATCATTTTGAAATCTGGCATTGATGCTGCGGATGGCGAATTGGCGCGATTAAAGAAAACCCCGTCTTATTTCGGTCGGTATTTGGACAGTGTGTTTGATATCGTTTTGAATTTTTTACTGCTTATGGCTATTTGTTGCGTAACGAACTCAAGCGTTTTGATTGCATTACTCGCATTTGTTGGAATTCAATTGCAAGGAACATTGTATAATTATTACTATGTGATCTTGCGAACCAAGTCGGTTGGTGGAGATGGAACGAGTAAAATTTTTGAATACAAAACACCGAAAGCACTACCGGGAGAAAGTCAAAAATCGGTCGATATTTTGTTTAGAATTTATACAATTGTTTATGGTGGCTTCGATAAAATCATTCACCTTTTAGATCCCAATGCATACAAAGTAAAAACGTTTCCGAACTGGTTTATGACAATCGTATCACTTTATGGATTGGGTTTTCAATTGTTGATTATTGCCTTGATGTTACCCATGCATTGGATCAATTTTATACTTCCTTTCTTTATAATTTACACCGTTCTTGGCATCATTATTATTAGTATTCGAAAGCACTTTATCAAGGCGTAAAACCGCCATAGAAATAATCTATACTAAATACTTAAGTTGTTAAAAACAAGAGTTTTAAATATAATTACTTGTTTTTATAGATGAGTTAAAAAATTACCCAATCCAAGTTTTAAAATCAGCCACTTTTTCGCGACTTACGATGACCTCATCGTCTTTATAAGTTGGTAAAATTACTTTCAATCTTGAGTTACTGTGGAGCTGAATTTCTTTGATTCCTTTCAACGGAATAATAAATTTTCGACTTACTCTGAAGAAATTTTGAGGATCGAGTTCGGTTTCTAATTGTTCTAAAGTTGTATCCAAAAGATAGTTCCGATTTTCAAAAGTATGGAGATACGTTCCTTTATTTTCGCTAAAGAAACATTCGACCTCATCGATGCTAATCATCTTAAGTTGTTGTCCCATTTTGATGGTGAATCTCTTTTTGAAAGTTCGATCGATTGGATTCACTAACATCTTTTTGATCATTTCAAAATCTAAAGACAAATTGGGTGTGTTGCTATTTCGAGCTTTGAATTTATTGACTGCGGTTTCCAGTTCCTCTTCATCAATGGGCTTGAGCAAATAGTCGATGCTGTTCAACTTGAAGGCGCGCAAAGCATATTCATCATAAGCCGTTGTAAAAATAACGGCGCTGTTGATTTCGATGTTTTCAAAAATCTCAAATGACAAACCATCGGATAGTTGAATGTCGAGGAAAATCAAATCCGGATGCTGATTATTTTGAAACCAATGAATGGATTCTTCAACAGAATGCAGGAGCGTGTTGATTTGCAACCCTAACTTTTCAACTTTACGTTGCAACAGTCGAGCGGCAGGCTTTTCGTCTTCGATGATGATGATATTCATAGTAAGATTATTTCCATTGATTGTATTTCTCTTTCTCCATCAACGCCTTAATTTTTCTCTCTTCCCAGTCTTTCCCCAAAACGATTGACGGCAAGAAAACAGAAAGTCCATGGGCAAGCAAGCCAATTCCCCAAAAGAAAAAGGTCGAAAATACTCGAAATTGGAATAAGCTTTCATTAGCCTCTAATTCTTGATAATTAGCAATAAGAATCATGGCATTAATGACAACAAAAACAATCAAATGGGTATAAAATCCTTTTACTTTCTTGACTCTTTTTAGTGCCTCTTGGTATCTAACTTCATCTAAATTTTCCATATCTACTCGAATTTGTTTTTGTTTTTGTCTTGATCCATAAACTGTCTTATTTTTCTTTCTTCCCATTCTTTATTCAAAAATGGAAACCAATTGAATACGCGCATGGCATGAAAAAAGAGACCAATTCCCCATCCAAACATCGTCCAAATAAACCACAAATATTCTGGCGTGTACTTTAAGTTAATATAGATTAGTAGGGCAAGTACAATCACATATGACGTCAAATGTCCATAAAAACCTTTTATTTCTTTGACTTGCTTTTTAGCCTTTTGATATCTTTCGTATTCTGAATTTGAATTCTCCATGATTAATCCCATTTGTTATTAGACTGGTTCTCTTTATTCAAAATTTGTTGAATTTTCTTGTCTTCCCATGATTTTCCGTAACCAAACGTGTCGAAGGCATGAAAACAAACGCCCAATCCCCAACCCATCATAGGAAACCAAAACCATTGGAAGCCTCCAGTGCTTAGATTTATAAAAATTAAAACTGGAATGACACAACAATACGATATCAGATTACCGTAAAACCCTTTTAGTTTTTCTACACGCTCTTTTGCTTTGATGTAAGCCGTGTTTTCATTAAATATAGCTTGTTTTTCCATTGTAACTACTTGCTTGGTTAAAATTGGTATTTTGATTTTGAAGCAGTTGACATTCTCGTCGATCAGTACTTTCCGCTCAGAAATTAGCGCATAACGATCGACAATATTCTGTAAACCCACGCCTTTTCGGTCTTGCAAGACTTCTTTCTTTTGAAGGTTATTCTCAACAATCAGATAACTATCTTCTATATAAATTTTGATATGCAAAGGTTTTTGTTCGCTTACGACATTATGCTTGATCGTGTTCTCTAACAAAAGTTGCAAGGAC
>JBIKRP010000390.1:0-2686 GCA_044349145.1 Flavobacterium sp. | reverse complement strand
ACTTTGCTCATAAAATGCGAAGCAAATAGCAACTATCATGATTGGAATAAGTAGCTTTTTCATTCTAAAATTAATTTACTTTCAACCAAAAGTAACAAACTTTAAAGTAACAATCTTCAAATTTTGCAATCATTTTTTTTTGTAAAATTGTAGTATAAAATAATGCTGTTTTGGATCTAGAAAAATATATGATTCCCTGCTTGAATAAAAAACTCTTTGGAATAGAGTGCTTGGGTTGTGGAACACAACGAGCCATCATTTTGATTTTAAAAGGTGATTTCATTGGGGCTTTTTTTCAGTTTCCAGCAATCTATACCACACTCTTGTTTTTTGGTTTTGTCGGATTACATTTTATTGACAAAGGAAGAAATTACCATAAATTGATGGTTGGCTTGGCCATCTTGAATGCAATTATTATGATAGTTTCCTATATTTACAAAATGACTCACTCTTAAACTATTTTTTATGGAAAAACAAAAATTACCAAATTCCACTGCAGTTCTTGTTTTAGGAATATTATCAATCTTGACCTGCTGCTGCTGGGGATTCATCGGTTTAATTCTTGGAATTGTTGCATTGGTTTTGGCCAAGAAAGACATGGCGCTATATGCCGAAAATCCGGAACAATACTTAGGATATTCAAACATCAATACTGGTCGAGTTCTAGCAATTATTGGCATTGTTCTGAGTTCTATTTACCTCATAGCCAACATTTATATGTATGCCGTTTGGGGAGAAGAAGGAATCAAAGATTTTCAACAAAATCTATTGGAGAAAATAAAACACCAACAAGAAATGGAATAAAAAAAACCTCCAAATTGGAGGTTTTTCTTTTATTTTTCAAACTGTTTCAGTGTCTTTATGATAATCGAAACGCAATCTAACAATTGCTCTTCATTCATGACCAAAGGCGGCGCAAAACGAATGATATTCCCATGAGTTGGTTTGGCTAAAAGTCCATTATCTCGCAAAGCCATACAGATATTCCAAGCAGTATCGCTTTCTTCAGTATCGTTGATCACCACGGCATTCAATAAACCTCGACCTCTTACTAAAGTAGCGATGTTACTGGTTTTGATATACTCTGCCAATTTACTTCTAAATAATCTTCCTAAAACTCTCGCATTTTGAGCCAAGTTTTCATCAACAACCACTTCTAATGCAGCAACAGCAACAGCCGCGGCAACTGGATTTCCTCCAAAAGTAGAACCATGTTGACCAGGTTTGATTACATTCATAATCGAATCATTTGCTAAAACTGCTGAAACTGGATAGGCACCGCCAGACAAGGCTTTTCCTAATATTAAGATATCTGGTGTAGCGTACGTCTCTTGTTTTTCGCAATGATTTTCGCAGGTACAATTTCCACATACTGCCAATAAAGAACCTGTTCTGGCTATTCCGGTTTGAATTTCATCAGCAATAAACAAAACATTGTATTGATTGCATAGTTCCTTCGCACGCATCATATAATCATCAGCTGGCGTATAAACACCTGCTTCCCCTTGAATCGGCTCCACAAGAAAACCTGCTACATTTGGATTGTTTTTTAATACTTCTTCTAAGGCTTCAATCGAATCATAAGGGATTCTGATAAATCCATCCGTGTAAGGACCAAAGTTCTTACGGGCATTTTCATCATTTGAAAAGGAAATGATCGTCGTTGTTCTTCCATGAAAATTCCCTTCACAAACAATAATTTGCGCTTGATGCTCCGCTATTCCTTTTACTTCATAAGACCATTTTCTACAAAGCTTTAACGCAGTTTCAACCGCTTCAGCTCCAGTATTCATCGGCAATACCTTATCAAAACCAAAATACTTTGTCAGATATTCCTCGTATGGTCCTAATTGATCATTATAAAAAGCTCTTGAAGTGAGCGTCAATGTTTGTGCTTGTTGCATCATCGCATTGACAATTTTTGGATGACAATGCCCTTGATTTACAGCCGAATAAGCTGATAAAAAATCATAATATTTCTTTCCTTCCACATCCCAAACATATACACCTTCTCCTCTACTCAAAACAACGGGCAACGGATGATAATTGTGAGCACCGTATTTGTTTTCAAGATCAATAATTGTTTTCGAACTCAATTTTTCTAAAACTGACATTGTATTGTTGTTTTTTAAATAATGTATAATAATTCCTTCTTGTGGAGAGAAATCATCCAATTTTGGTCAAAAATAATGAATATTCTTCAATAATACAGAAAACGGAAAGAATCTTAAAGTAGTATTAGGTCGTAAATTGTAAGTAAAGCAAAACTGCCGCAGCTAAACTCATTATGATCAAAGCTAAAAAGCCAAGTATATTGGACGCTCTACTATTCGTAAACCTTCCCATTACCGCCTTATTATTAGAGACATGCAGGATAATCGCAATCAAGACCGGAGCGGTAATTCCGTATAAAATCGCCGTATAAATCAACGCCTTTATTGGTGAAATTCCGATATAATTGAGCGACAATCCCAAAACCAAAGAAATCGCAATCACGATATAAAACGCTCTGGCTTCATGAAACTTCTTGTCTAATCCTTGCTCCCATCCGAAAGTCTCTGTGATAATGTAAGAAAGTGAGCCGCTCAAAACCGGTATAGCCAATAATCCTGTTCCAATCACGCCAATAGCAAAAAGCAAATACGCTAGATTTCCTGCAAGTGGCTTTAACGCCTGTGCTGCTTGC
>JBIKRP010000052.1:0-9407 GCA_044349145.1 Flavobacterium sp. | reverse complement strand
TGCCGATGATCCAGCAGTTATTGCAAAGGCGGCGGAGGAATTGTATCAAGATCAAATTTCGTGGAAGAAAGCGCAACAAAATGGTGTGGTGATTGTCAACGAGCGCTATGAAAAATCTCTTTTTGAAAGTGATTTTATTTCTAGGATTCTTTCTATTCAAAAAAGTTTGGCGCCACATCGAAATGCTAATTTCATGGGTGCGATCTTGCTCCATCACACGACAGCGAGCACCAAATATATGTCGAGGTGGATTGAAGCGAAGAATAGGTAGTTTGGATCGAGTGCGTTAGGGATTGAAGCGGTATCCTTTTTGAGGGACGAAAAAAAGATATAGCGGAAAGCCCGACCCTTGTGGTAACGCCAAAAAAAATCCGCTCGACAGGAACGGATTAATTACTTTTCTTTGAACGCAATTCTTATTTACTCAACTCTACAAAATATTTGTAAAACAACGGAATCGTCTCGATGCCTTTGAGGTAATTGAAAATTCCGAAATGTTCGTTCGGTGAGTGAATGGCGTCGCTATCTAAACCAAATCCCATTAAAATCGTTTTGCTTTTGAGTTCTTTTTCGAACAAAGCGACAATTGGAATACTGCCACCCGAACGCACAGGAATGGCTGGAATCCCGAAGGTTTCTGTGTAAGCCATATTCGCTGCTTTATAACCAATGCTGTCGATTGGAGTTACGTAACCTTGCCCACCATGATGGGGTTTTACTTTTACCGTAACGCCTGCAGGTGCAATACTTTCGAAATGGTTGGTGAATAATTCGGTGATTTCTTCCCAGTCTTGATGTGGCACCAAGCGCATGGATATTTTTGCGTAAGCCTTACTTGCAATAACCGTTTTGGCACCTTCGCCGGTGTAGCCGCCCCAAATTCCGTTGACATCTAGCGTTGGTCTGATCGAGTTGCGCTCGTTGGTCACGTAGCCTTTTTCACCATAAATGTCGTTGAGGTCTAAAGCTTTTTTATAGTTTTCTAAATTGAAAGGTGCTTTGGCCATTTCTGCTCTTTCTGCGGCTGTCAATTCTTCAACTTTATCGTAAAAACCAGGAATGGTAATATGGTTGTTTTCGTCGTGTAGTGAAGCAATCATCTTCGACAAAACGTTGATGGGATTGGCAACAGCGCCGCCGTATAAACCCGAATGCAAATCGCGATTGGGTCCGGTTACTTCAACTTCTACGTAACTCAATCCGCGAAGTCCAGTGGTAATCGACGGTTGTTGGTTGGAGATCATTCCGGTATCTGAAATCAGAATAACATCGCAGGCTAATTTTTCTTGATTGCGTTCTACAAACCAGCCCAAGCTTTTCGAGCCGACTTCTTCTTCGCCTTCTATCATAAACTTGACATTGCACGGCAGCGAGTTGGATTGCACCATATATTCGAGCGCTTTGACATGCATATACATTTGGCCTTTATCATCACAAGAACCGCGCGCGAAAATGGCTCCTTCGGGATGGATTTCGGTAGTTTTGATTACAGGTTCAAACGGAGGAGATGTCCATAAATCCATCGGGTCTGGTGGTTGCACATCGTAATGTCCGTATACTAATACAGTAGGTAAATTTTTATCGATGATTTTTTCACCGTAAACAATCGGATAGCCCGGTGTATCACATATTTCTACGAAATCACAACCTGCTTTTTCCAAGCTCGTTTTGACCGCTTCGGAAGTGTCGATAACATCTTGAGAATAGGCAGGATCGGCGCTTACGGAAGGAATTTTTAGTAATTCGATTAGCTCATTAATAAATCGATCTTTGTGCTGCTGCACATAGGTTTTAATATTGTCCATGTTGGTTTGAGTGTTTTAGTATTTCAAATATACAAATTGAAATTCCATTTGTGAAGTTCCAAATTCCAAATTTGTTCCACTTGATGTTTTTTTATTGTAATTTGGAATTTGATGTTTGGAATTTAAAAAGAATATCTATATTTGCACCTCGATTTCGCGGATATGGTGAAATTGGTAGACATGCCAGACTTAGGATCTGGTGCCGCAAGGCGTGTAGGTTCGAGTCCTATTATCCGCACATATTAAATCCTTTAATCCTTGTAAATCAAGAGTTAAAGGATTTTTTATTTATGATTTTCCTCGTATTATTTTCCCAACCGAAAGTCGAGATACAAGATATTCTTGCTGTACGGAAATAATCCTATACCAAAGCAAACCTATTAGTATTACATGCAACGATACTGCTTAGTAATCAGCCGATAATCATTTTTCTTATTGAAATATTAGAAAGTGTACATCAACTCAAATCTCCAAACATATTTAGAGAGCTGTTTTCATTTTTTTTAAAATAATTTTAGAAAAACTTTTTTCCACTTGTCGACGCTATGATTATTTTAAACTACAAAACAACACGTCTCGTTGATAAATGTATTTATTTTCAACACTTTACAAGCTTAATGGGAGATTCTTGTTCTTGCTCACTGTGTTATAAAAAAAAAGACTAAATTTGTTATAATTAAAAATGACAAATGAAAAAAATCCATTTTCTTTTTGCAGCATTTTTGTGCATCAGCGTCAACGCGCAAAACATGTACATTCGTCCCATCACAGGAAGCCAAAGTATCTATCCAGTTGCAGACATTCAGAAATTGGCCTTTGAGAATGGCAATATACTGGTAACCAACAACGGTGGCAATAGCGTCACATTTGCTTTGTCAGGATTGCGGTATGTTAGCTTCACCGACTTTAATTTGGGAACAACAGTTCCAGAATTGGCAACAAACAGGCTCTATGCTTATCCTAATCCAGCAAGTCAGTTGATTAATATTTTGGGATCAAACAACATGCAACACGCTAGCCATATTCAAATAGTATCATTGGAAGGAAGATTGTTAATGGAGCAAAAAGCAGCGAATACAACAACAGTTCAAGTGGATATATCAGCATTGCCGCAAGGCATGTATTTGTGCAAAATAACCGACGGAAACCAAAAAGAAACGATTAAATTTTTGAAACAATAAATCATGAAAAAAATACTCCTTTTAGTCAGTTTAGTCACAGTTTTATTTGCAACAGCGCAACCTCAAGATTCATTATTCGTATGGAAATCTGGAGAATTGGTACATAAGCAATCCATCAAGCCAGCTGATATGGATAGCATCACGTTCAAACGGCCAACTAATCCGACTGGAATCAACATCCCAGGTCCAAACGTAACTGATATTGATGGTAATGTGTACACATCTGTAACCAACTGCGACTTAACTTGGACCCAACTCAATTTGAATGTTTCTAAATACAGTGATGGCACTCCTATTCCTCAAGTAACCGACCCAACCCAATGGGAAAATTTAACTACGGGGGCTTGGTGTTACTACAATAACGATCCAGCCAACGAAGCAGTTTACGGCAAGTTATACAATTGGTATGCTGCTGCGGGCATCTATGATGCGGCATCACTAGCCAACCCAACATTAAGAAAGAAACTGGCTCCCGCTGGCTGGCATGTGCCAAGTGATGCTGAATGGACCCAGCTGACCAATTGTTTGGGAGAAGAAGAAGTAGCAGGAGGCAAAATGAAATCAGCAGGCACTAGCTTATGGCAAAGCCCGAATGTAGGAGCAACCAACTTATCTGGTTTTACAGGTCTTCCGGGAGGTTATATCTTCGACGGTGGTACATTCTTTTTCATTGGGTCCTACGGTTTTTGGTGGAGTTCGGGAAGTTACGATACAACAAACGCTTGGTTTCGTTTCTTGTATTATGACAATGCTATTGCAAATAGAAGCCTTAATGATAAGGGAAGCGGTTTCTCGGTGCGTTGCGTAAAGAATTAGACCTTTTCTTTGATAATAAGAAAAACCAATATAGCAGAAGTCGATTTTAAAAAAAAGGCTCTGCTCTATGATTTATCTGTCTATAAGGATACCTCTAACCTAATATGGCGCATTTTTCGAAACAGCAAAAATCTTAGTCGGGAGTATAAATAGTAGAACAAAAAAACATAAAGTACATTAAACCAAGATAATAGCCCAAAAGCTTGTCTTGGTTTTTTTTATATCAAACCTTTGCCACAAATCTTGGATTACAGTTCTATTAAGAAGTAGAAGCAAATTAGATGATTTCAACAAATCGTTTCAAAGCTTTCAGATTAATTGAGCTCCTATATTTAAAATTATTTTACCCTTTAAAGTGTAAAGGTCTATTTCATTCTATGATCCGCACAAAAAAGTCCAAATGAAAATCTGGACTTTTTTTATTTTAAACCATCAAGGAATTAAGTTACAATAAGGCTTTATTTCTCTTAATCTCTTAATGGTGATGTCATCCGTGATACACCCGTGAAAAAACAATCTTGCCGTCTTTGATTTCCAAGACTTCCGCCACGAGCATGTCTGGTTCGTTTTCAACACTTCGCACATATTCCATAAAGACACGATTGGCATCGGCGGTGAGCGACGTCACGCGATAATGCAAAGTCGGAATCGTTTCAAAAGCATCTTGCCACCATTCATGCAAAGCGTTCTTTCCGTGAACCAAACCATTGGTTACTGGTTTCTTGATTTTTAACTTCGGGCTAAAATGTTCCGCTTCTTCATCATATAAAGAAAGCAATTGCTCTAAATTGTGATTGTTGAAAGCATCAAACCATTTGTGTGCAATCGAAAGATTTTGTTGTGTTGTCATTGTTTTTGTTTAAAAGAAAATTCCCGCGATAAAGGCAGGAATTCAAAACTTAGTTACTCAGCATCTCATATACTCAGCAACTTCCTATACATTTTTCAAATTAATAATCTCTTGCTCCGTCAAAAAGCGCCAATTGCCGCGTGGCAAATTCTTTTTGGTCAAACCTGCAAAGGCAACACGGTCAATTCTTAAGACATCATATTTAAAATTTTCAAAAATCGCACGAACCACTTTTACATTCGATGTGCGTAATTTCAAACCGATTTCCGTTTTAGGTTCATTTTCGATATACGTAATTTCCTCAATCGCCAATCGGTGTCCATCCAAAGTAACGCCACCTGAAATTTTCTCCAAATCTTCATATTTCAAATTCTTGTCTAAAGAAACTTGGTAAATTTTAGAAGATTTCTGATTCGGCAAACTAAATTTTCGAATCATATCGGTGTCGTTTGTAAACAATAACAATCCTGTGGTGTTTTTGTCCATTCTGCCGACTGAAGCAATCTTAGCATTGGTAGCGCCACGCACTAATTCCAATACGTTTCGGTCTTCTTGACCTTCATCAAATGAAGTAGTGAAATTTTTTGGCTTGTTTAATAAGATATATTCTTTCTTCTCTGGAGTTAATGTTGCGCCATCAAAGTTTACGACATCGCCAGGCTTCACCATATAACCCATTTCAGTTACTGGAATCCCATTCACTTTTACATTCCCCGATTGAATATATATATCCGCATCTCGACGAGAACAAACTCCAGAATTGGAAATGTATTTATTCAAACGAATTTCGTCCGCCACTTTTGGTCTTTTCGGAGCTTGATTTGGTTTGCGCTCTGGTTTTGCTGCTTCGGCTGCCGTCACCGTTTTTGGTTTCACTTTTTTCGGTCCTTGCGCCCGTTTTGCCATGGCAGGCTTTGGCTTATTCGAACTTGGTCTTGAACTCGTTCGCTTGTTATTGCCTTCCTTCTTATTCATAACTGCTGTAAATTTTGTACAAAGATAGGTTTATTAATTTTATGAGGAGCTGATCCCGCTATCTGTTGCAATCTTTTGTGTTTTTTCACCCCGAGCGCAGTCGAGGGGCTTTTATTAAAACACAAAAGGATTTCCACGCCTATCGGGGCTAGGGCATCGCGGTAAAATCTAAATTCTTAAATAGATTGAAGTAATTTTTTGCCATTCCATAACACCGTTGGATCAATCAACACAATCGAAAAAACCCCGGCAACAATAAGTAATTTTAAGATGTTGTGCAGTAACAAGTATTGTTCTTTCGAAGTCGATTTCCATAATTGCAAGACGAAGAAAATCATGATGATAAAACCTACATAAAAGTAGATATCCATATAACCCACATCAAAAACATTGATTAAAAAATAGACGGGTATGGTCGTCAAAACGAGTAAGGCCGTGATGCTCGTTTTTGAAGCGTTTTCTCCAAAAGCAACCGGAATGGTTTCATAGCCATTGGCCAAATCGCCTTTGATGTTTTCTAAATCTTTCGTCATTTCACGAACCAACAACAAGATAAATAGAAAAGAAGCATGCGTAAAAGTTACTGCCAAATCGTTGCTGTGGCTTTCAATTTCATTCAAGGGCAACCTAAAATAGTAATACAAAAGGATACCGAAAAAAGGGAAAATGGCCAAAAAAGCTGCAATAAAATTCCCGAGTAAAGCGTACTTTTTGCGTTTGTGAGAGTACAGCCAAATCATAAAGATATAGACTGCGAAGAAAAGACTGGCGCGCCAGGACACGAGTAAGGCGAATAATGCGGCTATAAAATTCAGTGCAAAATACACTTGCAACTTTGTCTTTTGACTGACCAATCGGTCGAGCATCGATTTGTTAGGCCTATTGATGAGATCTTTTTTGCTGTCGTAAAAACTATTGATGATATAGCCCGATGCAATGGTAATCGCCGACGCAAAAACAATAATAAAGAACCGATAGTCTAATAGAATGGAGAGTGCGCTCTTATCTGGCGCAAAAATAAAAATAGCAGAGAGGTACTGCGCTAAAATAATTATGGGAATGTTGTAACCGCGAACCACAGAAAACAAACTGACGATTTTCATGACGCGCAATTTGTTTTTTCTACTTAGCATTTATAGAATTTGAAGTAGGATGCAATTAGAATTGATAAACGACTTCTAATTTGTAGTCTTTCAAAGACATTTTGGCTTTCTCTAAGTCTTCCGTAAATCCTAAGATATAACCGCCGCCACCAGAACCACAAAGTTTCAAATAGTAATCGTTGGTGTCGATTCCTTTTTGCCAAATGCCATGAAACTGCTCTGGGATCATCGGTTTGAAGTTGCTTAAAACCACTTTAGATAATTTCTTGGTATTCTCAAACAATGATTTCATATCGCCACCTAAGAAATTCTCTACACAAGCATCCGTATGTTTGATAAATTGTGTTTTTAGCATGGTTCGGAATCCTTGGTCTTTTAGGTTTTCCATAAAAATATTGACCATTGGTGCCGTTTCTCCAACGATACCAGAATCTAACAAAAATACTGCGCCTTTTCCTGTCAAACTTTGAGTCGGAATACCAGTCGCTTCAATATTGTCTTGAGAGTTAATCAAAATTGGAATGCTCAAATAACTGTTTAGCGGATCCAAACCGGAGCTTTTCCCATGGAAAAAGGATTCCATTTGTCCGAAAATCGTCTTGAGTTGAAGTAGTTTTTCACGCGTTAGATTTTCTAAAACGGTGATTTTATTTTGAGCATATTTGTCGTAGATGGCGGCAACCAAAGCACCACTACTTCCTACGCCATATCCTTGCGGAATGCTCGAATCGAAGTACATGCCTGAAGCCACATCTTTTTGCAAAGCAGCCAAATCAAACGTCACGAGTTCGGGTTGTTCTGTTTGTAATTGCTCTAAATAGGACACAAATCGACTTAAATTTTGATTGGATTTGATGGCTTCATCTGAAGAATTTCCGTCTGACTTTAAAGCGCCATTATAGAAGTTGTAAGGAATCGATAAACCTTTAGAATCTTTGATGATTCCGTATTCTCCGAAGAGAAGAATTTTTGAGTAAAATAACGGTCCTTTCATATTCTTTAATTGACAATTAACAATTAACAATTGATAATTAGTTTTTATTCTTGGTTGTGTTTATGATACTCGTCAGCAACTTTAATTGTTGAGTAATTTGATCTTTAATATTCTGAAATTGAGAAATTGTCAAATATTCGGATTGGTACAATAAATCTAACCAATATTCTGTTTCGTTAGCCTCTTTTAAGGCAATTGACAATTTATGAACAAAATCAGCTTTGCTTTCTGCGTGTTCAGCTTCTCTGATATTTGCACCAATTGAAGTTCCTGAACGCAACATTTGTTTTGACAAAACAAATTCTCTCTTTTCGAAGCTCAAATATTTATAAATAGCTACAATTTCCAAGGCAAAAGAAAATGATTTCTCCTTGATGGCATTACTTTTCATGATAAATTTTAAATGGCGTATACTATTAAACTCGAACGAGAAGTTTTGCAATTATCAATTATCAATTATCAATTATCAATTATCAATTATCAATTATCAATTATCAATTATCAATTGACTTCCCCCTCCAATTGCGTCACAAATATACTGACCATTTTGGCAATAGCCAACTAATTCGTTCTTAATAAATTGTAAAACTTTCGCGCTATCGTTTTCGGGATACAAAACATGCACGTTCGCTCCAGCATCTAACGTAAAACATACCGGAATATTAGAGTTTCTTCTAAATTCCCAAATCCGATTGATAATTTCCAACGTGTTGGGTTTCATCAAAATAAAATAAGGCATCGAAGTCATCATCATGGCGTGTAAGGTCAAGGCTTCACTTTCCACAATTTCAAAAAAAGCATTCAAGTCGCCCGTTTCTAAAATTGTTTTTAGTTTTGAAAGATTTTCATGTGCTTGTTGAAATCGTCGTTCAGCATATGGATGATCGTGCATTAAATCATGCCCAACGGTGCTTGAAACTTGTTTTTCTCCTTTATCAACCAATAAAATTGTATCTTGAAAATTCTTGAAATTCGAATGAACTGCTACGGGAAATTCAACGCCAAACAAATCAGAACTGCCTTCAATTGCGGCGTGATTTCCCCAAACAACTACTTCACCTTTAATACTTCGGCAAGCACTTCCAGATCCTAAGCGCGCTAGGTAGGATGCTTTTTGGTAAAAATAATCGTCTGTCATTTCTGGACTTAAAGCTTTCTCTAAACTCATAATATTCATTGCCAATGCGGCCATTCCAGAAGCAGAAGAAGCAATTCCAGAGCTGTGTGGGAAAGTGTTTTGCGTGTCGATGCTGAAATGATATTGCTTTAAGTACGGGCAATACACCTCAATTCGCTCGAAAAATTTTTGTATTTTGGGTTTGAAATCTTCTTTAGGTTGACCTTCAAACAATAGATCAAACGAAAAATTGGTGTTGTCTTCTTTCGCACTAAAAGATAATTTCGTGATGGTTTTGCAAGCGTTCAAAGTAAAACTTATAGATGGATTCGCTGGAATTTGATTTGCCTTTTTTCCCCAATATTTAACCAATGCAATGTTGCTGGGAGCACTCCAGGTAAAGGTTCCGTTATCGATGGTTGTAGAAAATAATTTTGCTATAAAATCCGTTTCAGTTCTCATAAATTTGAATTTCAACAAAGATACTTTTTTTGAGGTATTGCTCGATACTTGGTTACAATATTCAATCAAATTAATGATTTAGTAAACCAACAATATGCAATAAC